>JADFHR010000306.1 GCA_022567015.1 Pseudomonadota bacterium | reverse complement strand
CTTGGGCGTCAGCACCGAGCCGATGGGGCCCGGCCAGTTGTAATTCAGCCCCGGGGTTTCGGTGCCCACCATCCGGCCGAAGACGAGCTCGACGCCCAGTTCGTCGGGCTGGACCTTGTAAAAGCCCGACGCCAGCCAGACGGCCGCCACCAACAGCAGCACCACGAGGCCGCCGCGCACCGTGCCCACGCCACCGGGTATGAGGCGCCTGAACCTGTCCTGGCCGCGGCGAAGGATTTCCTCGATGTTCGGCCCCTTGGGTCCCGAACCGCCGCCGCCCCAGGGACCCTGGCCTCCGCCCTGTGGATTCCACGCCATTGAAAACCTGTTCCTTTCGCGTCCCTTGGACGCTCACACTTTAAGTCTTTTGAATTTCCGGTACGAATTCGTATATCTAATGGAACTGCCTTATAGGACAGCTTGGCGGGCGGCGCAATGCGTATGCGGCCCGCGATGAGTATCGGCCGATGACGGGGGGATTTCAAGCATGACACGGGTCACCGAAGAACAGATTCTCGATGCCCTGAAGACGGTTGTCGACGGGGATAAGGACATCGTCAGTCTGGGCATGGTCTCGGGCCTGCAGGTCAAGGACGGGCACGTGGCGTTCGCCATCGAGGTGGCCGCCGAACGCGGCCCCCAGCTCGAACCCCTGCGCCAGCAGGCGGAGCAGGTCGTTCACGCGCTGCCCGGCGTCATCTCGGCCACCGTGGTGCTGACCGCCGAGCGCCAGGCCGCGGGGGCGTCCCCCGCACACCGTAGCCCGGGGGACACCCCCCTTGGTCCCCCGGGGGCCGGCGGCAACGGCGGCGCGCCGGCGGCGCCTCAGGCCCGCCCACAGGCCGCGCCACAGGCCGCCCCGCAGGCCGCCCCGCAGGCGGCGGCGCCCCTCATGCCCGGCGTCAACGCCATCGTTGCCGTCGCCTCGGGCAAGGGCGGGGTGGGAAAGTCCACCGTCGCCGTCAACCTGGCCCTGGGCCTGGCCGCGGGCGGCCACGCGGTCGGCGTGCTCGACGCCGACATTTACGGCCCCTCCATGCCGCGCATGCTGGGCATCTCCGGCAAGCCCGTGTCGACGGACGGACGCCGGCTGGAGCCAATGGAGAACTTCGGCGTCAAATGCATGTCCATGGGCTTCCTGGTGGACGAGGAAACCCCCACCATCTGGCGCGGCCCCATGGTCACGTCGGCGCTGCAGCAAATGATGCGCGACGTCAACTGGGGCGCGCTCGACGTGATGATCGTCGACATGCCGCCGGGCACCGGCGACGCCCAGTTGACCATGGCCCAGCAGGTGCCCCTGGCCGGCGCCGTGATCGTGTCGACGCCCCAGGACATCGCGCTCCTGGACGCGCGCAAGGGCCTGAACATGTTCCGCCAGGTGGACGTGCCGGTGTTCGGCTTCATCGAGAACATGAGCTATTTCACCTGTCCCCATTGCGGCGAGCGCTCCGAGATCTTCAGCCACGGCGGCGCCCGGCGCGAGGCGGAACGCCTGGGCATCGATTTCCTGGGCGAGATACCCTTGGACATCGCCATCCGCGAGACCTCCGACAGCGGCCGGCCCATCGTCGTCTCCCAGCCCGACAGCGCCCAGGCCAAGACCTATCGCGCCATCGCCGACAAGGTCTGGGAGAAGGTCAGCCAAGTCCTCGCCGCCCGCGAGACATCGACGCCGAAAATCATCGTTCAATAGGCGGCGGACCGCGTTCCGGGCGTCCCCGTTGCCCCCCAACGGCGCGGCGGTGGTGGTCAGGCCGCCCGCTCAAGAATGATAAAACTGTAGTCGGGCGACGAGGATTCCTCGGCTGCGACATGTTGGCGGGAACGTTCGGTCCACGCCGCAGGGTCGATATCCGGGAACCGCACGTCGCCGTCGACCCTTTGATGGATCTCGGTCAGGTAAATGCGGTCCGCTTTTGGTAGCGCCAGTTGATAAATCTGCGCCCCCCCGATGACGATCATCTCCCCGGCGCCGTCGGCGCGGGCGATGCCCTCCGCCACCCTCAGGGCCTCATGGAAATCGTGGACCACCCGCACCCCCTCGGCGCGCAGGGACGGATCGCGGGTAACGACGATGCTGGCGCGTCCCGGCAGGGGTCTGCCGATGGAATCGAAGGTCTTCCGCCCCATGATCATGGGCTTGCCCATGGTCACCGACTTGAAGTGCTTA
>JADFHR010000138.1 GCA_022567015.1 Pseudomonadota bacterium | reverse complement strand
TTTCGCGGACCGTGAGGCCGGCCTCGGCCAGGAGCGCGATGACCCGCTGGCGGGTGATGCCGTCGAGGAAGGTGCCGTTGGGCGCGGGCGTCAGGACGACGCCGTCCAGGACCATGAACAGGTTGGCATAGGCGAATTCGGCGACGTTGCCGTCGGGGTCGAGGACGACGGCGGTGTCGAAGCCCTTTTCCCCGGCCTCGGCCACGCATCGCGCCACGTTGGGGTACAGGCATGACGCCTTGGCCCCGGTCGGCGCCATGTCGGGCGCCGGCCGGCGGTAGCTCGACAGACAGGCGCTGAACCCGTCGGCCGCGGGCAGGGTCGATTCATAGACCGTCAGCACGAAGCGCGTGCTGTCGGGATCGGGCATGATGAACCCGTCCTCGGCATAGAACATGGGGCAGATGTAAAGCTCGGCGTCCTCGGGAAAGTGGCGGATTCCCTGCCACGCCAGCGCCGTGATCGCGGCTCCGTCGAGGGTCGGGGCGAGGCCCAGGATGCGGGCCGAGGCCACCACCCGCGCGCAATGGCGGTCCAGGTCCGGCGCCACGCCGCGGAAAGCCCGCGCGCCGTCGAATACCACCGACGACAACCAGACGGCATGGCTGTGCGGCCCCAGCACCAGGGGGCTATCGTCCTGCCAGCGCCCGTCCACATAGGCCCGCACGCGGCCAACCTTCGCCTTCGCCATTGCCCATCTCCGCCGGTTCGTCCCCGCCCGCCGGCAGCGTATACGCGCCCCGCCGGCTCGCCAACCGGTGGCGCCGCCGCCCGCCGGGTGTGCCGCCCGAGGATTTCGCGGAAACGCTCCTTGGGTTTACTGGGTGGCCCACACGATGCGGGCCATCCACCGAACGTCGTCGACCGGGAGGGTACGGTCCTGGTGCCGGGGATCGAAGGATCCCAAGTCGATCCTGTGGGCGGAACGGCGGCGCAAGACGCCGGCCATCACCGCGCCGCTCCCGGTCCTGATCACCACGCGGTCGCCGCGGCGGATGTTGGCCCGGGGCGAAACGATCACCGTGTCGCCGTCGCGGTACACCGGCTCCATGCCGTCGCCGCTGATTTTCAACGCGTAGGAACGGGGGTCGCCGAGGGCCGGGAAGGCGAACTCGTCCCAGGCGGTGCCGACGGGATGGCCGTCGTCGTCGAAGCAGCCGGCCGTTGCCGCCTGGGGGAAACCGATCAACGGGATGGTGCGGGACATCCCGGAGCCGCCGCCGTCACCCACGTAGGAGACGAACTCTTCCAGGCCTGCCCCCGTCGCCGCCAGGATCTTGGCGATGCTTTCGGTGCTCGGCCAGCGCAGTCTGCCGTCCCGCGTCGTGCGCTTGCTTTTGTTGAAGGTGGTCGGATCCAGGCCCCCCCGCCGCGCCAGTCCCGACGCGGAAAAGCCGTATTCCCTGGCCAGACGGTCGATGGCTCGCCAGATGTCCGAATGGGTGAGCATGGGAACATGTTCATATAAAGCCCTCCGGGGTGCAACAGGTTCCTCGGCCGTCTCCTGGCGCCGGGGAAGGCCCCCCTTGCCCCGGCCGGGCGGCTTGGGGCAACCACCATGTTCGGTGCTTCCGGCGGCCCGCGCCCGCCCAGATCCGTGGACCCGGTCGGCAGAATGGGGCGCGGGCGCGCCGTTGAATCCCCCCGTATTATGAAAGAAATTCTGCCTGTGTATGAGGCAGAACATGTTGATATAAAATGATTATTTATGCCGTCGTTGTGAATAAACTTGTATTCAGTTAATAGCTGGATTCCCGCATATGCCCGGGCGGATTCATGCGCCGCCACAGCGATAAACCCTATTCCGGTTTATTGTTTGGCCGGGTGCAGGTGCCCGTGCCGTCATGGTTCCCATGAGCGGGGGACGCCCCGCGCAGCGGCGACCCGTCGCCGGGGCGCCCGGGCGGTGCGGGCCCCATGGAATGAACATGTGATCGAACAATATAGGACAAAGAAAATTTACTAAAATTTTACATATTATTAATCAATTGTTAATTAAAATAAAGAAAGTAATAATATAGACAACAAATCTATATTTTTATTTGACGAGTATGATTGTACTGACTACAATACTATGGACCTCGAAGTAGGCTAGTGGCTTTGAGGGTGTTTAAAAAATTTTAACGGAGGTTTCAATCCGAACGGGGGGGCTGGTTGACGAGAAAGGAGCGTATTATGGTTCGATACCTGACTGCCATATCCGGCGCTCTGCTCATCGGTTGGAGCGCATTTTCATCGTCGGCGCAGGCCCAAACCATGTGCGGCGAACGCAGTACGGTTTTGGCGAGCCTGGAAAAAACGTACTCCGAGACACCCGTCTCCATGGGTCTGGCGAGCAACGGGGCCGTGATCGAGATTCTGGCCTCGCCGACAGGCTCCTTCACCATCATCCTGACGCGGCCGAATGGTCTCAGCTGCGTGATGGCGGCGGGCGAGAGCTGGGAAGATCTGCCGAAGCGCCTGACCGGCGCCAAGATCTGACCGCCGCCGCGGAGTCGATCCGACTTCCCGTCTGACGCAAGCCCTTCCGGGCTTGCCCGCCGGACCGCTGCGCCCTGCCGAAGCGGTATCTCTCATGGGGCCGCGATCCGCACCGTCCCACCGGAAATCTCCCGTTCGACGCGAGTAATGCTTTCGCATGGTTTACCTATGCTTTTGAATGGCCGGCCTATACCCCTGAGCCGTAGTGCGGGGGCTGTGGCATGTGCCACCATCGCCCGTCTGTCCGCAAAAACGTACTTAGTTGGGGTCGTGGTGCGATACGTGATTGCCATTTCGGGCGCACTGCTCATCGGCTGGAGCGCTGTTTCACCGCCGGCGCAGGCGCAAGCCATGTGTGGCGAACGCCGCACGGTCATCGCCAACCTGGAAAAGACCTACTCCGAGGCCCCCGTTTCCATCGGCCTGGCGAGCAACGGCAGTGTGATAGAGGTCCTGGCCTCGCCGTCGGGCAGCTTCACCATCATCCTGACCCAGCCCAACGGCGTCGCCTGCGTGATGGCGGCGGGCGAGAACTGGGAAAACCTGCCGAAGCGGCTGGCCGGCGCCAAGACCTGAACGCCGAAAAAGCGTTCAGCGGTGGCCGGGTCCCATCGCACCTTCTTCAAAACCAGCGTGCCGTTGACTGGCAACCCCTCGGGTTCCCTGCACCGGCGCCTTCAGGAAATATCCGGGCCGGAGTCTTTACCCGGTCCGCTTTACCCGGTCAGGTCGGCGCATGTTTGGATGCTACATGGGCCGACGCCGCATCCGCGGCGGCCGGCGCCCGTGTCGGGGAAGCCTCAGGCGGCCTTTCGACGTTTGCGGATGATGTCCATCACCTCGGCGGCGGCCGTCGGGATGTGGGTGCCGGGCCCGTAGATGGCGGATACCCCTGCCTTGAACAGGAAATCGTAATCCCTGGCCGGAATGACGCCGCCGCAGATGACGGCGATATCGCCGGCGCCGGCGGTCGCCAGTTCCCGGATCAACGCCGGCACCAGGGTCTTGTGGGCCCCGGCCTGGGTCGATACGCCGATGACGTGGACATCGTTCTCGACGGCTTCCTGGGCGACCTCTTCGGGGGTCTGGAACAGGGGCCCCAGGTCGACGTCGAAGCCGATATCGGCAAACGCCGTGGCGATGACCCTGGCGCCGCGGTCGTGACCGTCCTGGCCGACCTTGACCACCATGATGCGCGGCCGCCGCCCTTCCTCGCGGACAAAGGCTTCCATCCGCTGGCGCACCGCCTCGAAGGTCTCGTCGCCGGCTGAGGCCGCCCCGTAGACGCCGGCGATGGAACGGATCTGGGCGCGGTGGCGAGAGAAGACCTTGGCCAGGGCGTCCGAGACCTCGCCGACCGTGGCCCGCGCCCGCACCGCGGTGATGGACAACTCGAGCAAATTCCCCGCGCCCGAGGCGCCGGCCTCGCTCAACGCGTCCAGGGCCCGGCCGCACGCGGTCCCGTCGCGCGTCTCGCGGACCCTCTTCAGGCGCGCCACCTGGGTTTCGCGGACGGAGGCGTTGTCCACCTCCAGGATATCGACCTCGTCCTCCTCTTCCCGCTGGTAGCGGTTGACGCCGACCATCACTTCCGTGCCGCGGTCGATGCGCGCCTGCTTGCGCGCCGCCGCCTCCTCGATGCGCAGCTTGGGCATGCCCGCCTCCACCGCTTTCGTCATGCCGCCCAGGTCCTCCACCTCGGCGATCAGCTCGCGCGCCTTGACGGCAAGGGCGTCGGTCAGGCTTTCCACGTAGTAACTGCCCCCTAAGGGGTCGACGACGTTGGTGATCCCCGTCTCCTCGGCGAGGATAAGCTGCGTGTTGCGCGCGATGCGCGCCGAGGCCGGGGTGGGCAGGGCGATGGCCTCGTCGAAGGCGTTGGTATGCAGGCTCTGGGTGCCGCCGAGGACCGCGGCCAGGGCCTCGATGGTGGTGCGGACGACGTTGTTATAGGGGTCCTTCTCGGTCAGCGACACGCCCGAGGTCTGGCAGTGGGTGCGCAACATCAAAGACCGCGGATCGTTGGGCTCGAAGCGCTGCATGAGTTCCGCCCACAACAGCCGCGCCGCGCGCAGCTTCGCCACCTCCATGAAGAAGTTCATGCCGATGGCGAAGAAGAAGCTCAGGCGCGGCGCGAACCGGTCTATGTCCAGTCCCTTGCCCAGGGCGGCGCGCACGTACTCCAGCCCGTCGGCAAGGGTGAAGGCCAGTTCCTGCACGGCGGTGGCTCCGGCCTCGTGCATGTGGTAGCCGGAAATGGAGACCGAGTTGAACCGGGGCATGTGCTTGGCCGTGTGCTCGATGATGTCGGCGACGATGCGCATGCTGGGCTCGGGCGGGTAGATGTAGGTGTTGCGGACCATGAACTCCTTGAGGATGTCGTTCTGGATGGTCCCCGACAGCTTTTCCTGGCCCACCCCCTGTTCCTCGGCGGCGACGATGTAGCCGGCCATCACCGGCAGCACGGCGCCGCTCATGGTCATGGAAACGCTCATCCGATCCAGCGGGATGCCGTCGAAGAGGATTTTCATGTCCTCGACGGAATCGATGGCGACACCCGCCTTGCCGACGTCGCCGACGACGCGCGGGTGATCGGAATCGAATCCGCGATGGGTGGCCAGGTCGAAGGCCACGGACAGGCCCTTCTGTCCGGCCGCCAGGTTCGCCCGGTAAAACGCGTTGGAGTCCTCGGCCGTGGAAAAGCCGGCGTACTGGCGGATGGTCCACGGACGGTTGGCGTACATGGTCGCCCGCGGCCCGCGCAGGAACGGCGCGAACCCGGGCAGGGTGTCAACGTGCTCCAGTTTCTCCAGATCCTCGGCCGTATAGAGGGTCTTGACCGGGATGTCCTCGGGACTCACCCATAGCCGCTCGCCGGCGGAGTCCCCCTTCATCTCCGCCCGCGCCGCTTGCCTCCAGTCGGCCAAGGTCCGCTTGCGCGATTTCGCCATCGTCCATCCTTCGCTGCCTGGCCTAGTGGCCTGTATCAGCTAAATTGTACCCATACGACGGCGTTGCGAGGTTTCCGGCTAGGAGCGCGTCGCGCCGTGGTGTCATACACCACAAGCGGCGCGCGACGACGTCCGGAAGCCTCGCAACGCCGCCCTTCGGGTCGCTTTTCCCGTTCCCTCGGGGCGTCGGGAAGGCTTTCCGATGGCCCCGCATCGCCTGCGCCTCCCCTCCTGCCGAGGAAACGGGAAAAGCGATCGTATGGGTGCACTTTAGCTGATGCAGGCCACTAGGCAAGTATAGCCAAGCGATTCCGGGGGCGGGAGAGAATTTCCGCGGGTGCGAAGGGGTCCCGTCCCGGACCCGCCGCCGGTGATTTATACCAAGGGGCGCTGATCATGACTCATAGGGATCGGGTAGGCGGCTCGTCGGGTCATGATCAACGCTCCTTGGTATTAACCACAAGATATTGGGTAGGGCTTGCTCATATTCGGCAAATATAGTAAACCTTCTTCAAAGGGGGAATCTGGTCCCCCACATGCGAGGCATCTTAAGGAATCGCCCGCGCGGGAACGTGGAAGCCGGGCGTCGCCGCGCCGTCGCGGGCCGGGAAAAAGAGACATGGCAAACGAGTGGACATCTGTGCGCATCGGCGTGCTCATCGACTATTGGAAAGAAGGCCTGCCGACCAGCGAAATCGGGCGGTTGCTGCAGGTGACGAAAAACGCGGTTGTCGGTAAGGTGCATCGTTTGGGGCTGGCGAAACGCCGCCCGCCCGTCCACAAAAAACCCAAGGACGCCAAGATCATCAAAATGGACGCGCTCGGCGCCGGCATGTGCAGTTGGCCCGAAGGCGAGCCGGGAACGGAGGCGTTCCGCTTCTGCGGCCAGCCGGCGGTCGAGGGCAAGCCCTACTGCGGCGAGCACTGCGCGCAGGCCTACGTCAAAAGCACCCGGGACCGCAAGGTTACCCGGGCGGCCTGATACCAAGGGGCGCTGATCATGACTCATAGAGATCGCGTAGGCGGCTCGTCGGGTCATGATCAGCGCCCCTTGGTATGAGCCCGCTTTTCACCGTCCGCCCGGTTTCGAGGACTCTTCCAGCGCCTCCCTCACCTCGGCGATGACCGGTTCCCAGTCTCCCGGACGCGGTTGCCGGAACAGGCGCATGGTCGGGTACCAGGGGCTGTCGTCGCGGTCCCGCAGCCACCGCCAGTCCGCGGCGTAGGACAGCAAGACCCAAACCGGCCGCGCCAAGGCCCCGGCCAGGTGGGCGACCGCCGTGTCGACGGTGATCACCAGGTCGAGCCGGCCGATGACCGCCGCCGTGTCGGCGAAATCCCCCAGGTGCGGGCTCAAATCCACGATCCCCGCGCCGGCGGCGACGCCGGCCAGGTCGTGCGCCTTTTCCCCCACCTGAAGGCTGAAGAACGCCGTGCCGTCGATCTCCGTCAGGCGCGCCAGCAACCGGACCGGGCAGGCGCGGTTGTAATTGTTGGGTTGCCGCGGGTTGCCCGACCACACGATGCCGACGTTCATCGTGGTTCCACGGCCCTCCAGGGACGCCAAGCCGGGGGCGGGCGGAACCGCGATGTAGGGAACCCGGTCGGGTATCGTTTCCAGGGTCGTGCCGAAACGGCCGGGCAGGCTCATCAACGGCGCATGGCAATCGAAGTCCGACGGTTCGTCGAACAGGGGAACCACCCGCGAGACCCCCTCGCATCCCGCAAACACCTTCAGCAGATTTTCGTGGCAGGCCAGGGTGACCGTGGCCCCCTGCCCGGCGACAAGGGTCACGTAACGGACAAACTGGATGGCGTCTCCGGCGCCCTGTTCCGTATAGAGCAGGATGCTCTTGCCGGCGGGGTCCCCATCGCCCCACGGGGGCTGGCGAAAGGTGCGCGGCGGCGTCTGCGGGCGCTTCCACCGCCATTCGTATTCGGCGAAACCCGGCCCGAAGTCGCCGATGGTGAGCAGGGCCTGGGCGCGCTCGAAATGGGCGTCGGCGAAGTCGGGGCGTAACGCGATCGCCCTCTCCTGGCAGCGGACGGCGTCTTCGGCGTCGCCGGCGTCCCGCGCCGCCAGGCCCAGGAAATGCCATGCCTCGACGAAATCCGGGCGCCCCCGCGTCGCCTTCCCGTAGTACGTCCGGGCTTTTTCGCCCCGGCGCAAGGCGCTGAGCGCATTGCCCGCCCAGAACAGGAGGTCGGCGTCTTCCCCGTGGTGGCGCAGCGCCCCTTCGTAGACGGTGAGGGCGTCTTCGAACCGGCCCGCCTTGGTCAACGCCAATCCCAGGTTTCCCGACGCCGCCCGGTACCCGGGCCTGATCGCGGCCGCCCGCCGCCAGGCGGCGATGGCGTCGTCGCGGCGGTCGAGGCCCTCCAGCACGACGCCCAGATTGTAGTGCGCATCGGCGTTGGCTCCGTCCAGCGCCAGGCTTTTTTCGATGGCGTCCGCCGCCTCTCCTCCCTTCCCGCCCTGGGCGAAAACCAGTCCCAGGACGTGAAGGAGCCCGGCATCATCGCCGCGCGCGGCCAGGGTGTCGCGGCACAAGGCCTCGGCGTCGTCCAACGCCCCGGCCTGGAGCAGCCGTGTCGCCTCGTGGACGGTGTCTTCGATGGTGATCGCTCCGGTTCTAGGCCCGTGGACGGCGGGCTCCGCCTTGGTGGCGATACCCTGCATATCGTGCGCAGGCAGGCGCCCGGCAACGGCGAATGCGGGCAAAAGCTGGCACAGGGCCGCGGCGATGACAAGGCCGCGCCTGTATCTTGCATGGTAAAGTGAACCCATGAAGCCAAAGGGGCGTCGCCCCTTTTGATCCCCACCAAGGGCCGGCGGCCCTTGGAACCCGAATACTGGGGTCCAGGGGTTTACCCTTGGCGGGGGCGTGGGGGGCGGAGCCCCCCAGGGCCGTACGGCCACCACCCGTTCGGGGTGGACATGGTCCGGCGCTACGGAGGAAGCGGGTGAGTTTTCTCGACCGAGTCGCCGAGTGCCGCGTCTTCGATCCGTCCCGCTACCGGCCGTTCCGGGTGGATGGGGCCGAGGTCGGCCTGGTGGCCGCCGGTTTCGCCCAGACCCTGCGCCAATTCCCCGATGTCTTCCGGGTGTCGGACGGGGCCGTCGACCTGGCCGACGGCATCGACGGTTTCGACGCGAGGACCGAGGCCGTGGACGGGGTTCTGCGGCGGCTGGCCGGGCAGGGCGCCATCACCGGCTGGCGCGACGAGCCCTATC
>JADFHR010000305.1 GCA_022567015.1 Pseudomonadota bacterium | reverse complement strand
CGGATCGGCCGGCCGCGCCCGGCGGGGGTGTCGGCGATAGGCCCGCACCCCGTCGGCGAACGCGGCGAGCCGCCGGCAGGCCTCGGCGTCGACGGCGCCCGCGAAGGCGTCAGGATCGACGCGGCCGAGATCCTCCCTTAGCGCCGCCGCGGCCTCGGCGAGTTCCGGCCTCCAGGGCAGCAACCCGCTTTTCAAGGGCCCCAAGGCGGCGCGCGCACTCAGCCAGATCATGGTCTGCAGCGCCACGTGCAGCGCCAGGGGCCTGGGCCCCGGGGGCACGGCGTGGGGCGGCGGAGGGGCTGGCGTCGGGCTTTTGCTTGGTGTCGGTGCCATCGCGTTTCGGGGGTTCACCGCCCTTTGCCTCGCCTTCGGGCGGCGCCGTCGCGGACTGGGCCATGGAGGCGAAGGCGGCGGCCCCCGTATTCATCAACTCGATCGTCCGGGCCATGAGTTCGGCGACCTCGCGGTCCTCGGCAAGGCCGGCCAACTGCTCCTGCCAAAGGTCCAGGTACCGTTGGGCCAGCCCGTGCAAATCCGGAGGGTCCGACATGGCCTTTCCACGTGTTCCTCGGCAGTCATTATACCGCGCCCGGCGAGGGCGGGGGGAATTTCACTGCAATGCAGCATTTTCCGCGAGGGTTTTTTATGGTACCAATGGCGGAGACGCGCAAGGCCACTTGGGACAACCCGGCCATGGCTGACACTTCCCGGGGCGACGGTTCCGGTTCGGAAAAGACGCCGGTCACCATCAAGAAGTACGCGAACCGGCGCCTCTACAACACGGCGACCAGTAGTTACGTGACCCTTGACCACCTGTCGCAGATGGTCAAGGACGGCTGCGACTTCGTCGTCTACGACGCGAAGACGGGCGACGACATTACGCGCTCCGTGCTCACCCAGATCATCGTCGAGGAGGAATCGAAGGGACAGACCCTGTTGCCCGTCAGCTTCCTTCGCCACCTGATCAGTTTCTACGGCGACAGCCTGCAGGCCCTGGTGCCGCGCTATCTGGAATACAGCATGCAGTCGTTCGCCCGCAATCAGGAGCAGATGCGTCATTACATGCGCGACGCCATGGGCGGCCTCATGCCCTTTGCCCAGTTCGAGAAGATGGGGGAGCAGAACGCCGCCCATTTCGAGCGCGCCATGAAGATGTTCGCGCCGTACTACGGCGACGAGGCAGCCAAGAAAGACGCCGGCAAAACGGAAGAGCCGGAACCCGCCAAGGAGCAGCTGGAAGAACTCCGGGCCAAGCTCAACCAGATGCAAGAGCAGTTGGACGCCCTGACCGGCAACGGCCGCGAATCCTGAGGGCCGCGGCCTCCCCCGACATCCCATCGCGTGAAGTCCCGGACCGGGGACGGAACGGCCGGTAAACACTCTCGCTTCCGGTAGGGTGGCGCCTTGCGGGCGCGCCGTCCGGCCGACCCGTGTTTCCGCCTTTACGGGCTCTTGAAAAAAGATACTAAAAATTGTATATCTTTATCGCTTCTAACGTTTTAATGTTAGACGAAATACGATAGGATGCATCTGCCGCGGCATCACCGCGGTCCAGGAAAGGGTGTCCGTTGGCCGTGTCCTGGTCATCGAAGCGATCGAAAAGCAGGGCGTGACCGAAGCAAACATGTGGGGGACCGGCAGCCAATGCCGGTTTCCTTCGTGACGGGGCGAACGATGAAAAGCGCACTCAACGAGATCTTGGAGGAAACACACGTGCTTCGGAAATTCAGGAAAATCGAGTCATCGCAAGTCGGTAGAACGACGATCAACCGTGCGACCGAAACCGACCGCTACGTCGGCGGCCGTATCCGCGAGCGCCGCATCATGCTCGGTTTGAGCCAGCAGCAGATGGCCGACATGATCGGCGTCACCTACCAGCAGACCCACAAGTACGAGCGCGGCATTAACCGCATATCGGCGGGGCGGCTGTACGAAATTGCCCAGGTATTGAGGGTCCCGTTGAGTTATTTCTTCGAAGGTTTGGGAGACCGGCCCGAAGGGGAAGCCCTGACGACACGTCAGCGCATGTGTCTTGAGCTGGCGCGCAATTTCACCCAGATCACCAACGCGCGCCACCAGGAGGTCCTGAGCCAGCTGGCGCGCACCCTGGCCCAGGAATAACGTCCGCGCCCCCTGGCCTACACCCCCGGACACGCGGGGGCGCCCCCCGCGTGTCCAATGACCGGGGGGAC
>JADFHR010000304.1 GCA_022567015.1 Pseudomonadota bacterium | reverse complement strand
GGAAAACCTTTGCATCATTGTAATTCACCCCGATATTCGGGTTTGTGCCATAATGGCGGCCCCGGGGGTCGCGGGGGCGCCCCCCGCATACGGTGTCGGGGGGACACCCCCCGGTGGCCCCCCGGGGGACGGCCCCGGGACGGGGACAGCAGGATAGTCAAGACGATGCTGATCAAGATACGGAAAGCCTCGGACGTGCGCGCGTCCGAGATCACGCCGAAATCGGTGTACCTGGACCGGCGCCGCTTTTTGCGCGCCGCCGCCGTGGCCGGCGCCGGGGCGGCCATGGCGCCCCTGGCACTCGCCGGCAGCGCGCAGGCAGGGGCCAAGCTGACGGGCGTGGTCAAGGGTCCCTACAGCACCGATGAGGAGCAGACGAAGTACGAGTCGGTGACCAGCTACAACAATTTCTACGAATTCGGCACCGGCAAGGGCGACCCGGCGCGGTATTCCCGCGATTTCAAGACCAAACCGTGGAGCGTGGCGGTCGAGGGCGCGGTGGCCAAACCCGCCGTCTACGATTTCGAGGACCTCATCCGGCCCCACAAGCTGGAGGAACGCGTCTACCGGCTCCGCTGCGTCGAGGCCTGGTCCATGGTCATCCCCTGGATCGGCATTCCCCTGGGCGACGTGATCAAGCGCTTAGAGCCCACGTCGAAGGCCAGGTACGTGGCCTTCGATACCCTCCATGACCCCGAACAGATGCCGGGACAGCGGCGCTCGGTCCTCGACTGGCCGTATGTGGAGGGTCTGCGCATGGACGAGGCGATGCACCCGCTGACCCTGCTCGCGGTAGGCCTGTACGGCGAAGAGATGCCCAACCAGAACGGCGCCCCCATCCGCCTGGTGGTGCCGTGGAAGTACGGCTTCAAGAGCATCAAGTCCATCGTCCGCCTGCGCTTTGTCGAGGAGCAGCCGGCGACCGCGTGGAACAAGTCGTCGCCCCGTGAGTACGGCTTCTATTCCAACGTCAATCCCGAGGTGGCGCACCCGCGCTGGAGCCAGCGCCGGGAGCGGCGCATCGGCTTTTTCTTCAAGCGCGATACCCTGAAGTTCAACGGCTACGCCGAAGAGGTGGCGGGCCTCTATACGGGCATGGACCTAGCGAAGTATTATTGAGCGGCTTAGTGTGGTGGAACAGAAGTTCACGGCCTATGGGACGGCCATACAGGTTTCACGGCTAGGAGCACCCGCCGCCGCGATGCTGGCGCATCGCAAGGTGGGCGCGACGACGACCGTGGGACCTGTATGGCCGCCGAAGGCCGCTTTTCCCGGCCCCTGGAGGGCGTCAACGCCGCTTGACGATGCCACCGGCATCGCCGGCGCGGCGTTTCCTACCCAGGGACCGGGAAAAGCGGTCCCATATGCTGCGAACTTCTGTTCCACCACACTGGGAGCACCCCTTTGACAACGACCCGCCGATGCCCGTCATGACTCCCGAGCACCCTATCCGCCGGATCGCCAAGCCCCTGCTCTTCGCACTGTGCCTGAGCCCTTTGGCGTGGCTTGCATGGGCGGCCTGGGTTGGGGGGTTGGGCGCCAATCCGGTCGAGGCCGCAAACCGCTTCACCGGCGACTGGGCGTTGCGCTTCATTTTGATCGCGCTGACGGTGTCGCCCCTGTGCCGACTCTCGGGCTGGGGCGCGCCGATGCGCTTTCGCCGTATGCTCGGGTTGTTCGCCTTTGCGTATTCCTTCTTGCACACCGCGAACTACATCGCCCTGGATCAGTTCTTCGACTGGCAGGAAATCTGGGCCGATGTCTTTACGCGCCGGTACATCACGGTGGGCTGGGTCGCGTTCCTGCTTCTGTTTCCGCTGGCGGCCACGTCCACCAACGCCATGGTCCGGCGCCTCGGCGCGGGGCGCTGGAAACAGCTGCACCGGCTCGTGTACCTGATCGCCATCGGCAGCGTCATCCACTACTATTTGATGGTCAAGGCCGACGTGCGCGTGCCGTTGATCTACGCCGCGGTTCTGGCGCTGCTTCTGGGATACAGGGTGGTGGCCGCCATGCGGCGCCGGGCCGGACGGGGCCGCCGCCGGGCGCCCCGGGTGCAGCCGGTGTAATACCAAGGGGCGCTGATCATGACCCGACGAGCCGGCTTACCAAGGTTTTCGGCCCTAAGCGTGCGCTGTGGCGATGCGGGGCATCGCGAAGCGTGCGCGACGCCGTCCGAAAGCCTTGGTAAGC
>JADFHR010000137.1 GCA_022567015.1 Pseudomonadota bacterium | reverse complement strand
GCATCGTCAAAACTTTTCGACGCCCTCCGACGGGCCGCATACGCGACCGGAACGGCGGCTTACCAAGGCTTTCGGACGGCGTCGCGCACGCTTCGCGATGCCCCGCATCGCCACAGCGCACGCTCCTGGCCGAAAGCCTTGGTAAGCCGTCTCTATGGGTCATGATCGGCGCCCCTTGGTATTATACTTAGTTTCCCGGCCGCCCGGTTCCGGCCGGTCCGTCGTGTTCCTCTTTTCTTCCCCGGGTTCCGTGCCCTTCTCAGGGCGTTGCGGATAACCGGGAGCCAGACCGATACCGCTTGCCGCGCGGTAGACGTTGAGCATTCCGGCGGCCGCGCCGAGGAAGAAAAACACGACCAGGAACCACGGCCCGGTGTCCAGCCAATAGTCGAGCAGGAGACCGATGCCTACGCCCACGCCCAGGGCCGCCACCAGTTCCGTCCCGATGCGAAACGCCTGGCCGAGACCGCTCATCGGCACCCCGTCGTCCTTCGGCGCCGGCGGTTCCCGTGCCGCGCGGGCATGGCGCAGGCGGGCATCCAGGTCTTCCAGCGCCGCGGGATGTTTCGGCGCCGGGGGCGCGGAAGGATGCGGAGCCTTGCGCGGGGCCTTGCCTTCGCTCATCGGGATATCGCGCACAGGGAAGGCGCGCGGGAAACTCCCCGTTTGGCCGGAGTGGTGCCATATGCGGGGCGAAAAGTAATGGCGGGCCGGAGACCTGTCAAGATCGAAATCCCCACGCCTAACGGGTTGATAATACGGAAATAATTTCCTTTATTCCGGGCCGAAATACCCCCGGGGGGCCACCGGGGGGTGTCCCCCCGACACCGTATGCGGGGGGCGCCCCCGCGACCCCCGGGGGGCCACCGGGGGGTGTCCCCCCGACACCGTATGCGGGGGGCGCCCCCGCGACCCCCGGGGGAGACGGCGTTCAGGCGGTGGCCCTGAGCTCCTCGGCCTGGCGCAGGTCCACCGACACCAGTTGCGACACCCCGCGCTCGCCCATGGTCACGCCGAACAGCCGGTCCATGCGGGCCATGGTCATGCGGTGGTGGGTGATGATCAGGAAGTTGGTTTGTCCGGAGGCGGCCATATCCTCGAGCAAGGTGCAGAACCGGTCGACGTTGGCGTCGTCCAGGGGCGCGTCCGCCTCGTCGAGGACGCAGATCGGCGCCGGGTTGGTCAGGAATACGGCGAACAACAGCGCGATGGCGGTGAGCGCCTGCTCGCCGCCCGACAGCAGCGACAGGGCCTGCAGCCGCTTGCCCGGCGGGCTGGCCAGGATTTCCAGGCCGGCCTCCAGGGGGTCGTCGGACTCGGTCAGCGCGAGATGGGCCCGGCCGCCGCCGAACAGGCGCACGAACAGTTCCCGGAAGTGCTGGTCCACCTGCTTGAACGAGGCGAGAAGCCTTTCCCGTCCTTCGCGGTTGAGCTGGTTGATGCCCCGGCGCAGCTTTTCGATGGCCTTGGTCAGGTCGGCGCACTCGGTGTCGAGGGAGTCCATCTGCTCCTTCAGCTCGCCCGCCTCCTGCTCCGCCCTCAGGTTCACCGGCCCCATGGTCTCGCGTTCGCGTTGCAGGCGTTCGACGCGCCGCTCCACCGCCTCCATGTCGGGGAGTTCGGCGTCCTCGGCCAGGCCCGCCATTTCGCGCAACCGGTCGGGCGCGCACTCCAGGCGCTCGGCGATGCGCTGGGTAAGGCTGGTGCAGGCCTGCTCGGCTTGTTCGACCAGGCCTTGGGCGCGCACCCGCCGCTCGCGGACGTCGCGAAGGCCGGCCTCCGCCGCGCGCAGGACGCGCTCCGCCTCGGCCACCCGGGTCTCGGTTTCGGCCAGCCGGTCGGCCGCGGCGGCGCGTTTGGCCTCCGCCGTTTCCAGGGTGCTCAGCAACCGACGGCGCTTTTCCGCGATCTCTTCGGGCGCGGCGGACAAGCGGTCCGCCTCCGCCGCCGCCGCCCGGCGCCGCTCGTCGAGCCGTTCGATCTGGCGGGTGGCGTCGTCGATGCGCCGGCGCCACGATTCCACTTCGCCGACCATGTCACCTAAGCGGTGGCGCCGTTCCTCGGCCGCGTGGACCAGGGTATCGTGGGCGCTGCGGCATTCCGCCTGGACGGCGCGGCGCTGGGCCAGCTCCGCCCTCAGCCCGTCCACCTGCCGGCGGGCGGCGTCCGCCTCGGGCAGGGCGTCCAGGGCCTCGCCGGCCTCCCTGGCCCGGACTTCGGCCGCCTTCAGTTCGGCGTCGACGTCCGCCGCCGTCTGCGTCAGCGCCGCCAGGCGGGAGGCGTGGTCCGCCGCCCTTTCCTTGATCTCGGCCAGGGCGTCCCGCGCCTGGGCGCAAGCGGCGTCGGCGGCGTGCGCCGCCTGGCGCGCCGCCTTTTCCGCCGCCACCGCCGCGTCGGCGGCCGTGCGCGCCGCCGTCATGCGGTCCTCGGCCGCCTTCACCTTGGCGCCGGCGGCGGCAAGCTGGCCGCGCACCTCGATGAGGCGGTTGCGCCGCTGCAGGCGGGCGGCGCCGCCGGTTGCCGCCCCGGCCGACATGGTGAAGCCGTCCCAGCGCCACAGGGCTCCGTCCCGGCTGACCAGGCGTTGTCCCTGGGACAGCCGGTCGCTGAGGCGGGCGCCCTGCCCTTGGTCGGCGACGACGCCGATCTGCGACAGCCGGCGGGTCAACGCCTTCGCTCCCTTGACGACGCCGCTCAAGGGTTGGGCGCCCTCGGGCAGGGGCGGCGGCTTGGCGAACGGCGCAAGGATCCGCCAATACGCGCTCGCCGGTTCGTCCGCGGGCGCCAGGAGGTCCTCGCCCAGGGCCGCGGCCAGGGCCGCTTCGAAGCCCGGCTCAACGGTGAGCGAATCGATCAGCGGCGGCCATGGCTCTTCGTCCCCGGTCTCCAGCAGGCCGGCCAGGGCCCGCTCCTCCGCCTCCAGCCGGGTCAAGGCGGCGGCGGCGGCCTGCAGGGCCGAAACCGTGTCGGCGGCTTTGTCGGCGGCCTCGGTGCGTCCGCCGTCCGCCGTCTGCGCGTCGGCGCGTGTCCGCTCGAGCCCGGCGCCGGCCGCGGCAAAAGCGGCCTTTGCCGTGTCCAGGGCCGCCGGGTCCACGGCGTGGCGTTCCAGCGACCCATGGGCCTCGGCGATCCCGGCGGCGCGGGCGGCGAGGCGATTCTTGCGCTCTCTTACCTCCGCAATCGTGCCCGCCAGGCTTGCCCGGCGGGCCTCGGCGCCGGCCATCCGCTCGGTGACCTCGGTGAGGCGGGCTTCCAGGGCGTCGACGGCCGCGGCCGCGGCGGCCAGGGCGTCGGCCGCCTTCCGGCCGGCCGCCTCCTCGCCGTCCGTTGCCTCTTCGATGCGCGCGCGCTCGGCCTCCAGGCTCTCCATGGCGGCGCCGGCGTCTTTGGCAAGGACGTTCTCGCGGGCGATATCGGCGGCCACCTGTTGCAGGCGAAGCTCGCTGTCCTTGCGGGCGGCCGCGATTCGCTGTTCCTCGGTGTCCAGGCCGTCCCGGGCCAGGATCAGCCGCTGCAGTTCGGCCGCCGCCCCGGCCTCCGCCTGGCGCAACTCGGGCAGGTGGGCGGCGGCATCGGCCTGCCGGGTGGAGGCGGCGGCGGCGCGGCGGGTCAGTTCGGTGACCTCGAGGTCCGCTTCCTTGAGCCGCGCGCGGCCGGTTTCCGTCTCGTCGGTGGCGGCGCGCCAGCGCAGGTGGAACAGGGCCGCCTCGGCGCGGCGGATGTGATCGCTGAGGTTGCGGTAGCGGTTCGCCTGCCGGGCCTGTTTCTTGAGGCTGTGGAGCTGGGCGTCCAGGGTGACCAGCACGTCGTCGACGCGGCCCAGGTTGGTATCGGCGCCGCGCAGGCGCAGTTCGGCCTCGTGGCGGCGCGAATACAAACCGGTGATGCCGGCGGCGTCTTCCAGAATGGCACGCCTTTCGGTCGGCTTGGCGGCGATGACGGCGCCGATCCGCCCCTGGCTGACGATCGCCGTGGAACGGGCGCCGCTGGCCGCGTCGGCGAACAGAATCTGCACGTCGCGGGCGCGCACCTCCTTGCCGTTGATGCGGTAGGTGGAGCCGCTGCCCCGTTCGATGCGGCGGCTGACGCTCAGTTCCGCGTGATCGTTGTAGCGGGCGGGGGCGGTGCGGTCGTTGTTGTCCAGGTTCAGCACGACCTCGGCGATGTTGCGCGGCGGCCGCTCGCCGGTGCCGCTAAAGATGACGTCGTCCATTTCGCCGCCGCGCATCTGCTTGGCCGAGGACTCGCCCATGACCCAGCGCAACGCCTCGACCAGGTTGGACTTGCCGCACCCGTTGGGTCCGACGACGCCGGTCAGGCCGGGTTCGATCAGGAGCTCCGTGCCGTCGACGAAGGACTTGAAGCCGGAAAGCCGCAGTTTGTTGAAGCGCAACACTATCCGGTCCTGCTAGCGCTTTTTCTCGAGCGCTTTTTCGATGACGTCCCGGAAGTCCTCGAAGGGCCGCGCGCCGACGATCTTCTCGCCTTCGATAATGAACGTGGGCGTCGACTCGATGCCGAACTTCTTCTGGGCGTCCGCCGCCCGCTCGCGGATGTCCGTCATCAGGGGTTCGTTCACCAGGCAGGCTTCGAAATCCTTCTGGGAGATGCCGGCGAACCGGGCCACCCGCGCCAGTTCCCTACTCGGATCGTCGGCGCTCGACCATTGCGCCTGGCTGCGGTACAGGACCTCGATGAAGCCGAAGAACTTTGCGCTGCCGCCGCAACGGGCCAGCATGGCCGCCGCCAGGGCCAACCCGCCCAAGGGGAAATCGCGGTAGATCAGGCGCACCTTGCCCGTATCGATGTAGGTTTCCTTGATCTTGGGCAGGACGTCGCGGTGGAAGGCGGCGCAATGGGGGCAGGCCAGGGACGAGTACTCGATCATGGTCACCGGCGCGTCATCGCGGCCCATGACCATTTCCGCCACCGCTTCGGCAAGGGGGACGTTGCCGGCGGCGGCGGGAGGGGCCGCGAGCAAAAGCGTCAGAATCCCTATACCTAGTACAAATCTGGACAAAATGGCCTCTCAAGGTACAAGATGTTGTTGAATATAGAATCGCCGGAGGCACCGCACAAGCCCCCGCGGCGCCGGCGGTGAATCTTGGCCGGTGACGCTTGGCCGAATTTCGCCGGGCGGGAACCCCTTCAGTCCTTCCCGGCGCGCCGGCCGATCACCGCCCGTCCCAGGGCTTCCAATGCATGACGAAGCTCGGGGTCGTCGACGGTGCAGAGCTGCCGCACCAGCTCTTCTTCCTCGCCCGGTTCCAAGGCGCGGGCGGCCGGCGGGGACGCCTTTCGCCTTTTCGGCAACGGTCCCTGGAGAAGCTTCAGGCGGGCTACCGCGCGGTAGCCGAAGTAGCCGTTGATGCGCTCGATGAGCAGGGGTTCCAGGTGCTGCAGCTCGATGGCCAGGCTGCCGCTGTCGATGCGCACGTGAAGCGTGCCCTCGGCCCCGCCGCCCGACGCGGCAACGATCTTTTCCGGCGCGCTGTGGGCCGCGAAGTGGGCGCCGACGATCGCCGGCCACTCATTGACGATGGCGCCGTCGGCGAAGCCGCGCCGGGAGAACAGGGGCCTGGTGATGTTGGCCACCATGGCGGCGAGGGCCCGGGGCCCGCGTCCCCTGCCGGTCATCGAAGCGCCCTCCCGGTCTTCTGGTCCATGACATAACGGATGGCCGAACGCCGGCGCCGGTTCGTGCCGCCGCGTCGGGCGCCGCCGACTCTTCAAACAGGCGCCGATGCCTGCCGATGCCTATAGTATGATCCCGGCCGCCACGGAACAACCGGACATGTCCACCGCCGCCATGACGTCCCCCGCCCGCCTGCGCCGGCGCCTGCTTTCCTGGTACGACCGCCACCGGCGGGTGCTGCCGTGGCGCACCCCGCCCGGCGGGACCCCCGATCCCTACCGGGTGTGGCTCAGCGAGATCATGCTGCAGCAAACCACCGTCGCCACCGTCACGCCGTATTTCCACGATTTCGTGGCCCGCTGGCCGACCATGGGGGACCTGGCGAACGCCGATCTGGACCAGGTGCTTCACGCCTGGCAGGGCCTGGGCTATTACGCCCGCGCGCGCAACCTGCACAAATGCGCCCGGGCCGTGGTGCGGGACTTCGGCGGGCGCCTGCCCGACAGCGAGGGGGAATTGCTGGGCCTGCCCGGAATCGGCGCCTACACGGCCGCCGCCGTCGCCGCCATCGCGTATGGCCTGAAAGCGAGCCCGGTGGACGCCAACGTGGCCCGCGTCGTCGCCCGGCTCTACGGGGTGCGGGACCCCCTGCCCGGCGCGCGGCCGCGCCTGGAGGCCCTGGCGGCGTCCCTTACCCCGGCGAAAAGACCGGGCGATTTCGTCCAGGCGATGATGGACCTGGGGGCCACGGTCTGTCTTGCGCGCCGGCCGCAATGCACCCTGTGCCCGTGGCGGGAGGCGTGCGCCGCCCGGCGCTCGGGCGAACCCGGCACCTACCCGGTCAAGGCGCCCAGGAAGGCGAAACCGACCCGCCGGGGCGTCGCCTTCTGGGTCGTGCGCGGGGACGGCGCGGTGTTCTTGCGGCGGCGGGCCGAATCCGGGCTGCTCGGCGGCATGATGGAGTTCCCGTCCACCGACTGGCGCGAGGCGGCCTGGCCGTTGAGGGAAGCGCGCCGGCTTGCCCCCTTTACCGGCCCGTGGCGGCGGCTGCCCGGCGTCGTGCGCCACACGTTCACCCATTTCCACCTGGAACTTACCGTGCTCGTGGCGCGCGCGCAGGGCGGGCCGAAAGGGGGCGGCGTCTGGTGCGCCGTCGAACGGCTGTCCGACCACGCCCTGCCGACGGTGATGAAAAAGGTGGCCCGGCACGCGCTTATACCAATGAGTGCCGATCAAGGCCCCTAGAGGCGGCTTACGATGATTTTCGGCCATGATCGGCGCTCCCCGGTATTCCCCGCCACGGCCGTCATCAATTTTTCGTGAAGACCCCGCCCCCGGCGCCATTAACGGCTCAATTTCCAGGTTCATGCTTCGTCTGGATAATTTCCTTCGGGTGGCGCGCGGTCTATAAGCAATTCATGACCGACGCAGCCACGAAATGGACCGTGCTTTTGGTCGAGGGCACGTTGTCCCTGGCCAGGACGTACAAGAAGTACCTCCGCGACCAGCCTTACGACCTGGTCCACGTGGAAACCGGCGGCGCGGCGCTGCAGGCGCTGGAGCGGCATGCTCCGGACGCGGTGCTGCTGGATCTGATGCTTCCCGACATGGACGGGTTGGAAATCCTCAGGCACATCGCGGGGGAGGGGGGTCGCACCGCCGTGGTGGTCATCGCGGCCAGGCGCTCCATCGCCACCGCGGTGGAGGCCATGCGCCTGGGCGCCTTCGATTTTCTGGTCAAACCGTTCAGCGCCGAGCGCCTGGGCGTGACCCTGCACAACGCGCTGGAGCGCCAGCGCCTGACCCGGATCGTCGAAACCTACAAAAACGATTTCAACCGCGAGGAATACTGCGGATTTATCGGTTCATCCTTGCCCATGCAGGCGCTGTATCGCATCGTCGACAGCGCGGCGGGCAGCAAGGCCACGGTGTTCATCACCGGCGAGAGCGGCACCGGCAAGGAGATCTGCGCCGAGGCCATCCACTGTCAAAGCCCGCGGGTGGAAAAGCCGTTCGTCGTCCTCAACTGCGGGGCGATCCCAAAGGACCTTTTGGAAAGCGAGATCTTCGGCCACGTCAAAGGCGCCTTCACCGGCGCCATCTCCGAGCGCGAGGGCGCAGCCAGCCGCGCCAACGGCGGCACCCTTTTCCTGGACGAGGTCTGCGAACTGGCCCCGAACCTGCAGACGAAGCTCCTGCGCTTCGTGCAGACAGGCACCTTCCAGAAGGTGGGCGGCAGCAAGATCGAGGACGTGGACATCCGTTTCGTCTGCGCCACCAACAGCGACCCCGTCCGTGAGGTGGCCCGGGGCCGCTTTCGCGAGGATCTGTTCTACCGCCTGCACGTGATTCCCATTCACGTGCCGGCCCTGAGGGAGCGCGACGACGACGTGCTGGCGATCGCCCGCAAGTTCCTGATCGACATCGCCCGCGAGGAAGACAAGGCGTTCACCCGCTTCGCGCCCGAAACGGAGGCGGTTTTCAGGGACTACGCCTGGCCCGGGAACGTGCGCCAGCTACAGAACATGGTGCGCAACATCGTCGTGCTGAACGCCGGCGAGGTGGTGACCCTGGACATGCTGCCGGCGCCGCTGGATCGCCAAGGTCTCCTGGCGGGAGAGGCCGGTTCCCCGTCACCGGATGCCGGGGCTTTGGCGCCGGGCGTGCCGGCCCTGCCCGTAAACGGCGACGAGGCGGCGGCCGCCGCCGACCCGCAACACCTGATCCGGCCCCTGGCCGAGGTCGAGAAAGCGGTCATCGAGCGGGCGATCAGCCTTTGTGACGGCAATATTCCCAGGGCCGCGGCACACCTGTGCATCAGCGCCTCCACCATCTACCGCAAGCGGGCCAGCTGGGCGAACGCCGGCAACAGGGCGTAACGGGAGGGCGTAACGGGCGGGCGGGGCCGGCTCTTGGCACCGGCGGGCGCCTCCGCGCCCTTGACGTGCGCCGGAGGAAATCCGGCTTTCCGTACTAATACCAAGGGTCGCTGATCATGACTCATAGAGATCGCGTAGGCGGCTCGTCGGGCAGGAGGAAAGTTTCAGGCGATGCGGCGCATCGTCGAAACTTTTCGACGCCCTCCGACGGGCCGCATACG
>JADFHR010000136.1 GCA_022567015.1 Pseudomonadota bacterium | reverse complement strand
GCTTACCAAGGCTTTCGGACGGCGTCGCGCACGCTTCGCGATGCCCCGCATCGCCACAGCGCACGCTCCTAGCCGAAAACCTTGGTAAGCCGTCTCTATGGGTCATGATCAGCGCCCCTTGGTATTAATTGGGATGGAAACATCAGCGGTGGCGGACACACCGGAACAGGCTCCTACGCCCCGCCGGCCCGGCCCGCAACGGCGCGCGGATCAGTCGCGCGCTCCGGAAAGAATGTCCGCTGCAATGGTTTGCACGGCGGGGCTTCCCTCGGGGCTATCGGAAAGGCCGGCGGTTTTTTCCGTGACCATGGCCTCGACCTCCCCGGTTTCCACGGGATTGGCTTTCAGCATGACCGTGAGTATCGCCTCCACGGCAAGGACGTGGGCCGCCAGGCTCTCCGTTTCCTCCAGGCGCTGGGTCGCGGTTTTGCCAAGGGTCTGGAGATCCTCGGCGATGGCCCTCAGGTTTTTCTCCAGATCCGTGATTTGCTGAAAGAAACCCGTTCCCTCCAGGTGTTTGAGAAACACCTGCGACGTGTCGCCCAGGTTTCTCTCTTCTTCACCCGACATCTCGGTCCCCAGAAACATCTTCACGGTGGCGCGGGAAAGCATAACGCCCCCGCCCGAGCCTGTCATGCCCAAGTGGAACGCCGGACCCGCGGTCTCCGGCGTCCGGGCGGCGGCAACGGCCCGGGTTGAAACGGGCCGGCGTTCCTATACAATAGGCCTAGCCGTCGCTGCGGAACCATTTATCCACCCCGGTGCGGCCGTAGACGGAGGATTTGCCCGATGAACGCCATGTGGTTCGGTATGGCCGCCGCCGTGGTCATCGCCATCGTCGTCGGCGTTGTTCTTGGCGTCGCCGAAATCTCCAGCGCCGAGTATTTCTCTTCCGCCAGCGCGCGTCTGTGAGGGTCCGCCGGGCGCTGCCTCGGGCGGGGCGAACGGCCGCCCCTGCTGGCGCCCCGGGGAACGACGGCCGCCGGGGGTAACGGCGCGGCGAAGTCCTCGATAGGCCAACCCCGTCAATCCTTGTGCGCCGTCTCGCTCAGCAGTTCGGCGAACGCCGCGACCTCGTCGCGGACGCTGGCTTCGGCCTTCGCCTCCATGTCCCGGTAACGGCGCAGGACGTCCAGACCCATGGGCGTGACCTTGGTGCCGCCGCCGCCGCGCCCGCCGGTGGCCTTGGTCACCAGATTCCCGTGAAAACACCGGTTCATGGTGTCCACCAGCAGCCATGCCCGACGGTAGGACATGCCCATGGTCCGCGCCGCGGCCGAAATCGACCCGGTCTCGACGATGGCCTCGAGCAGGTCCACCTTGCCGGGACCGAGGGCGGTGGCGGCGCCGATGAGGATGCGGAGCCGGGGCTGCGTTTTTCTGGAGCTTTCCATGACTGCAGGCCCAAAACACTGTCCACCGCCATCAAACCGGCGATGACGGGGGTATGTCAACGCCGTCGCCGGGCCAGGGCCGGTTTTCGCGGGAGCGGATGGGAGCGGACGCCGCAAACCAGGAGGGCGGCCCTGGGCCGCCCTCGGGTTAATTGGCAAAACAGGGTGCGGGCCGGCGGATCACTCCGCCGGGGGCCGTTCCATCGGCGCCGACGGCGGCGCCTCGCCCTTCACTTCGGCGACCCACAGGCTGTGGTGTTCGCGCGCCCAGTTCTCGTCGACCTGGCCGGTGGACACGGCGTCGAAGGCGCCTTCCATGCCAAGCGACCCGATGTAGATATGGGCGATGATGACGGCGGTCACGATCAGCGCCAGGACGGCGTGCCACAACTGCGCCAACTGGCTTTCCTGCAGCGCCGTCAGTTGGGTCGGCAGGTCGAACCCGAACAGGTTGAGCAAGACGAAGCTGGCGGAAAAGACCTTCAGATCGAAGAAAAACATGAGGCTCAGCCCGGTATAGGCAAGCGAGGTGCCGCCCAGGACGACGACCCAGAAGATCGCCTTCTGCCCGAAATTGAATTTCTTCGCCGGCGGGTGCACACCCTTGACGAACAAGCCCCCGCCCTTGGCCATCCACGTCAGATCCTCACGGCTGGGCAGGTTGTCCTTGACCCACACGAATACCATCAGGGCAAGGCCGATCATGAAGGCAAAGGCGATGTAATTGTGGGCGAGCTTCCCCCAATAGGTGAGCGCGGCGAAGGTGTCCTGGCCGATAATCGGCATCAGAACGTATCGCCCGTAAAGGACGTTGAGCCCGGTCAGGGCGAGCACGATGAAGGACGACGCGGTCAGCCAATGGGTAAATCGTTCCAGCGCGTTGAAACGTTCAACGGTTCGCCCCGAGAGCCCCGAATCGACACGGATACGGCCGCGCACGGCGAAAAAGACCGCAAGGACAACGATCATCGCCAGCAACACCCAACCCCCGAACGTGGAAACCGGACCGTTGCGCATAGCCCGCCAGTTGTCCCCTTCGGACTGCACCAGCACGGCGGCCTGCTTGTCCGGAAGGGACACGGTTCCCACCACGCCACGGCGGATTTGGCGCCAGAACTCGGTGTCGCTGACGCCGCCCAGCGACTGACCCGGGACCTGGCCCATGGTCTGGGCGACGGCCGGCGCCTCGAGAACCGGCGATCCCATGAGACCGGCCGCGGTTGCGTAGGTAACCAACACCGCCACGGCCATACACCGGGCCGCACGGCGCATAGTTGAACGCGTCATGACGTGATCTCCCGAAATCAACTGTCTCCCAGCTTCCTTTAACTGTCGCACGGACGGTTGCAATTGGTCAATTGCCGGACGCATCGGCACCCTCGCCCCATGGGCGGCCGCCGAGACATTGCCGGCGCGCAGCCGCACGGGAACCTGACAGCCGCTGGGTTGCGCGGTTGCGCGCCTATGCGCCCCCGGAAAACACGGCATGGCCGCCCTGACCCGACATGTGCAGGCGCAGCTTATCCACCTGGTCCCGGCCAAGGGCGGGGTCCGTTTTCCCGAGATACACGCCTTTCTGGTAGCGCAGGACGCGGCCCTGTTCCTCGGCCCTGCATGCGGACAGCAGCAACGCCGACGCCAAAACGGCGCCCACCACCGCGATGGCTCTCCCCCCGTTCATTGAGTCCCTTTCCATCCGACCGGCAGGAAAGAAAGTGGCGCTGTGCAATGCACAGCGCCACCCTTTTGACCCGACAGAGGGTCAGGAACCCGCTTTGAGCTGGTACGCCGTACCCCAGCCCCAGGCGCCTGATCCGAATCCCCGGGCAACCACACGTTCGCGGTAGATGTTGGCGACGATTTCGCCATCACCCCCCAGAAGCGCCTTGGTCGAGCACATCTCGGCGCAGATGGGAAGCTTCCCCTCGGCGAGGCGATTGCGCCCGTACTTCTGGAACTCCGCGCTGGACATGTCCTCTTCCGGACCGCCGGCGCAGAACGTGCACTTGTCCATCTTGCCGCGGCTGCCGTAGTTGCCCGTCTGGGGGAACTGAGGCGCCCCGAACGGACAGGCGTAGAAGCAGTAACCGCAACCGATGCACAGGTCCTTGGAGTGCAGGACCACGCCCTGCTCGGTCTGGTAGATGCAGTCCACCGGACAGACCGCGATGCACGGCGCGTCCGAGCAGTGCATGCAGGCCACCGAAATGGACCGCTCGCCCGGACTGCCGTCGCCGATGGTCACCACGCGGCGGCGGTTGATGCCCCATGGGACCTCGTGCTCACTTTTGCACGCTGTGACACAGGCGTTGCATTCGATGCAGCGTTCGGCGTCACAAAGAAATTTCATTCTCGCCATGACATTACTCCCTTACGCTGCTTCGATGCGACACAGGGTAACCTTGGTTTCCTGCATCTGAGTCACCGAGTCGTATCCGTAGGTGCCGACGGTGTTGGACGAATCACCCACCACATAGGGGTCGGTGCCCTCGGGATACTTGTCCCTGAGGCTCTTGCCTTCCCATCGTCCGCCCCAGTGGAACGGCATGAAGACCACGCCCGCGCCGACGCGCTCGGTGAGCATGGCCTTGACCAGCACCTTGCCGCCTTCGGGTGAGTGGATCCAAATGTCCGAACCGTCCCTGATGCCCATGTTGTTGGCGTCACGGGGATTGATTTCGGCGAACATCTCCTGCTGCAACTCGGCCAACCACGGGTTGGACCGGGTCTCGTCGCCACCGCCCTGGTACTCGACCAAGCGTCCCGAAGTAAGGATGATCGGGAACTTCTTGGAGAAGTCATTCTTCTGAATGCTCTCGTACTTGGTCGGCAGCCGATAGGCCACCTCGTCCTTCCACGTCTTGTACTTGGGCAGCAGATCACGCCTGGGCGTGTACAGCGGCTCCCGGTGCAAGGGCACCGGATCGGGGAACGTCCACACCACGGCCCGCGCCTTGGCGTTGCCGAACGGCGCACAACCATGCTTGATGGCGACCCGCTGGATACCGCCCGAGAGGTCGGTCTTCCAGTTGGTCTTGTCGCCGGCGATCTTCTTGATGACCGCCAGCTCCTTCGCGGTCAGGTCCTTGTCCCAACCAAGTTTCTTGAGCATGGCCATGGTGAACTGCGGATAGCCGTCCTTGATCTCCGAGCCCACCGGGTACGATCCCTCGGCCAGCAGGTTGACGCCGTTTCTTTCGACGCCGAACCGGGCGCGGAAGCAAAGCCCGCCCTCGGCCACCGGCATGGAGGTGTCGTAGAGGACCTGGGTCCCCGGGTGTTTCATCTCGGGTGTGCCCCAGCACGGCCACGGCAACCCGTAGAATTCGCCGTCGGCCGGACCGCCATTCGCCCTCAACGTACTCTTGTCGAAGGTGTGCTGGACCGTCATGTGCATCTTCAGCCGCTCGGGCGACTGGCCCGTATAGCCGATGGTCCACATGCCGCGGTTGAACTCCCGCGTCAGGTCCTCGACCAGCGGCGCGTCCCCGTTCACCTTGATGTGCTTGAACATCTCCTTGGCGAAGCCAAGCTTCTTGGCGAACAGGTACATGATGTCCTGATCCGGCTTCGCTTCGAAGTAGGGCTCGAACACCTTGTCACGCCACTGCAGGTTCCGGTTGGACGCGGTGACCGAACCGTAGGTCTCGAACTGCGAACACGCCGGAAGCAGGTAGGTCCCGTCCTTGCGGTCGGACAACACCGAAGCCAGGTTGGGATGCGGATCGACGATGATCAGCAGATCCAGCTTCTCCAGGGCCTTGCGCATCTCCGGCAAACGGGTCTGCGAGTTCGGGGCGTGACCCCAGAAAATCATGACCCGCGTGTTGTCCTTCTGGAACTGGATGTTCTTCTTGTCCTCGAGAACACCGTCGATCCAGCGGGACACCGGATAGCCCTTGGACTCCATCAGCTTCTTGGAGCCGAAGCGTTTGAGCAGGTAGTCGTAAGGAACATCCCAGACACGCGCCCAGTGCTTCCACGACCCCGTCTTCAGGCCGTAGTAGCCCGGCAGGGAGTGCGAGAGAATGCACATGTCGGTCGCGCCCTGCACGTTGTCGTGGCCGCGGAAGATGTTGGCCCCGCCGCCGGCCACGCCGATGTTGCCCAACGCCAACTGCAGGATGCAGTAGGCGCGGGTGTTGTTGTTGCCGGTCGTGTGCTGGGTGCCGCCCATGCACCAGATGATGGTGCCGGGACGGTTGTTGGCCAGCGTCCGCGCGACCCGCCTGAGTTGCGCACCGGGAATGCCGGTGACACGCTCGACCTCGTCGGGCGCCCACCTCTTCACCTCGGTCCGGATCTGGTCCATTCCGTAGACACGCTGGCGGATGTATTCCTTGTCCTCCCAGCCGTTTTCGAAGATGTGCCACAGGAGGCCCCAGATCATCGCCACGTCGGTGCCCGGGCGCAACCGCATGTATTCGTCGGCGTGCGCCGCCGTGCGGGTGTAGCGCGGATCACAGACGATGAGCGCCGCGTTGTTCCGCTCCTTGGCCCTGAGGATGTGCTGCATCGCCACCGGATGGGCCTCGGCCGCGTTGGAGCCGACCATGAAGATGGACCGCGAATTGTGCATGTCCGGCATGCTGTTGGTCATTGCACCATAGCCCCAGGTGTTGGCCACGCCGGCGACCGTGGTCGAGTGGCAGATACGTGCCTGATGGTCGCCGTTGTTGGTGCCCCAGAACGCATACATCTTGCGGAACAGATAGGCCTGCTCGTTGCTGAACTTGGCCGAGCCAAGCCAGTAGATCGAGTCGGGACCGGACTTCTTGCGAATCTCGAGTATCTTGTCGCCGACCTCGTTGATGGCCTCGTCCCAAGAGATGCGCTTCCACTTTCCAGCAACCTGTTTCATCGGATACTTGAGCCGACGGTCGCCATGGGCGAAATCGCGGACGCTGGCGCCCTTGCAGCAATGGGTTCCCAGGTTGAGCGGACTATCCCAACCGGGTTCCTGGCCGATCCAGACGCCGTTCTGGACTTCCGCGATCACGGTGCAACCAACCGCGCAGTGGGTACAGATCGTTTTCACGGTCTTGATCCCGGCCGGATACGCGGCGGCGGCTTGCGCCGTCTTCACATGTCCCAACGGCAGGGCCGATGCGACTGCCACGCCGCCGGCGGCCAATCCCGAACGTTTCAGGAAGGTACGGCGGTCCATCGAACCACCAACGACGCCGGCCAACGCTTTCGTCAAACGGGAGCCATTCGCCACCCCGTTTCGCTTTTTGGTAAGCATAGACCTCTCCTGTTTGGATTATTACAGCCGTGCCAGCTCGTAGTATTTCAGCACGTGCTCCGTTTCCCGATAGCCGGCGCTCTTCTTGGCCGCCCCGGGCATGGTGGCTGCCTCCGCCGGGACACCCGACAGAACCGCCGCGGCGCCTATGGCGCCGGTTGTCAGTCCTGCGGATTTGAGAAACGCCCGGCGGGGAATCGCCTTAGGATTCTTGCTGTCACTCATGAGGTACTCCCCTGTTGATAATCCGGATTATTCCTTGGTCGCCACGTTAATCGGCGATGGCAAATATGTCGTCCACAAATTTTATGGGGACAAACCAGCGCCGGACCGTTCAAATCTGTTTAACTCGTCTTCATTCTGTCTTCTGTCCTCTCTCCTCTCCGTCCCTCCTCCGCGTCCGCGGCCGCCCTCGAACCGTGACCCGGCGTCACGCCCCCATCGCGAACGCCTCCGCCTCGATCGCCATGAACACCCGGCCGACGGTTCCCACCGGCATGTACAGGACGGCGGACTTGGCGGCTTCCAGATCCTCGAAGAAGCGCGTCGCCCACGGGCGGATGTGGACATCGAAAAATTCCTTTTGGGTGGCCACGTCGGCGGGCGCGCCGAACGCGCCGGTGATGAGACCGTGCATCATCTCGCAGAGGATGCCGATATGGTCCTCCGGCTCCCTGAATTCCTCGGCGGCGGCAATGCCCAGCCGCGCCATATCGCCGCGCAGCTTGGCCAACGGCTTCTCCATGAGGAACCCGGCGAGATAATACGACGTATACGGCGTGAGTTCGCCGTGGGCCATGCCGACGAAGAGGGCGTTGTATTCCTCCTCCGCCGCCTCTACCGACGTCTTGGCGGCGACCGCGGCCAGGGCGCCGAGCGCGCTTCCCATCTCGGTCTCGTCCCCTTCCAGGGAGCGCACGGACTCGAGGGTCTCCGCCGACGGCGGCCGCGTCAGAAGATGGGCGAGGATGGCATAGAAACGGGCGCGCAGGACGTCCTCTTCCGGAACGTCGAACCCGCTGGCAAGATTAGCCTCTGACCCTTGCGACGCCATTGTTTTTTTGCCGCGTGTGCCGCGGCTTTTCCTCCCCAAGGCACCCTCCGCCCGCGGTTTGCATCCACGCAAAACGGAATGATCGCCCGCTTCGAAGCAGTACAATGGTTTTCCGGGGCGAAGTCAACGTTCGAATCGTTAGGACAGCGGGTACGGTTACACCGGACACATGGCGGAAATACCAATCATTACATGCGTTATTGCTTAATTACTGTTTTCTAAATTACTGACACCGGACCGCCGGCATGGCATCTGATCTTGGCCCCACCCCGGCGAATACTCCGGCGCCGCGGCCACCGCAACCCTTTGAAATATGCGGGGGACACCCCCGCGACCCTTAAATATGCGGGGGACACCCCCGCGACCCTTAAATATGCGGGGGACACCCCCGCGACCCTTAAATATGCGGGGGACACCCCCGCGACCCCCGGGGGCTTCAGAAATTGGCCGTGAAGCGCACCTCGCCGTCCCCTTGGCCGCCGACGAGCCGGTCGGCGAAGAGGACCATCTCCAGGCACATCTCGATGAACCCCTCCTCATAGTCGAAGCTGTAGGCATCGGCCATGGTCTTGAGGGTGCTCGCCTCCTCGGCGGTCAACACAAGCACGGTTTCGTTCCCGCGCCCGCCATCCTCGAGGCGGCCCAGATCGAACAGGTGGACCACATCGGAAAGCGTGTAGGGCCCGCCCTGGTACGGATGCACCTGTTGCTCCCGGCCGTCGGGGTCGACGCCGTAGACGCCGGGACTGCGCTGTTCCCCGCTAGTGGCCTGCATCAGCTAAAGTGCACCCATACGATCGCTTTTCCCGTTTCCCCGGCAGGAGGGGAGGCGCAGGCGATGGCGGCCCATCGGAAAGCCTTCCCGACGCCCCGGGGGGCCACCGGGGGGTGTGTCCCCCCGACACCGTATGCGGGGGGCGCCCCCGCGACCCCCGGGGGACGGGAAAAGCGACCCGAAGGGCGGCGTTGCGAGGCTTCCGGGGGGACAAGGGGGGGTGTCCCCCCCGGCTACGATATGCGGGGGACGCCCCCGCGGCCCCCGGCGTCGTCGCGCGCCGCTTG
>JADFHR010000135.1 GCA_022567015.1 Pseudomonadota bacterium | reverse complement strand
TTGCCCTGGGCATGGTAGAGCGCCGCCAGGTTGTTGAGGCTCGCGGCGACCTGGGGATGCTCCGGCCCCAGGGCTTTCTCCCAGATCGCCAGCGCTCGATTTAAGAGCGGCTCGGCCTCGGCGTACCGGCCCTGGGCTTGGTAGAGCGCCGCGAGGTTGTTGAGGCTCGCGGCCACGTCCGGGTGCTCCGCGCCCAGGGCTTTCTCCCAGATCGCCAGCGAGCGCTGGTACAGCGGCTCGGCCTCGGCATACTTGCCCTGGGCTTCGTAGAGCCCCGCCAGGCCGTTGAGGCTCGTGGCTACGCTGGGGTGCTCCGACCCGAGAACCTTCTCCTTGATCGCCAGCGCCCGCTTGAGGAGAAGCTCGGCCTCGGCGTACCGGCCCTGGGCATGGTAGAGCGACGCCAGGTTGTTGAGACTCTTGGCGACCTGGGGATGCTCCGGCCCTAGGGCCTTCTCCCAGATCGCCAGGGCCCGCCTGTAGAGAGGTTCGGCCTCGGTGTGCTTGCCCTGGGCGCGGTATAGCTCCGCCAGGTTGTTGAGGTCGGTGGCCAAGCCGGGATGATCCAGTCCGAGAGTTTTCTCATCAATCGCCAGCGCCCGCTTGTAGAGCGGCTCGGCATCGGCGTATCGGCCCTGGGCCTGGTAGAGCGCCGCCAGGTTGTTGAGGCTCGTGGCCACGTCCGGGTGCTCCGCGCCCAAGACCTTTTCCCAGATCGCCAGGGAGCGCTGGTACAGCGGCTCGGCCTCGGCATACTTGCCCTGGGCGCGGTAGAGCTCCGCCAGGTTGTTGAGGCTCGTGGCCACCTCGGAGTGCTCCGGCCCGAGAGCCATCTCCTTGATCGCCAGCGCCCGTTTGTTGAGCGGCTCGGCCTCGGCGTACCGGCCCTGGACTTGATACAGCAGCGCCAAGTTGTTGAGGAACGCTGCCGTCTGCGGATGGTCTGGCCCGAACTCCCGCTGACCGAGTTCGAGCGCCTTCTTCCAGAACGGGAGCGCCTCGTCGTAGCGCCCTGCCTGATACAATGCCCCGCCCTGCTGGTAGGCCTCCAGTGCAGCCGACTGGGCGCGGAGCCCGACAGGCCAAACGCACAGGCCAATCAAAACCAGAAGGAAAGCGAGTTTTTTCATGTGGCATCGTCCCCCTTCGACGTAAAATATGCACGGAAGGAACAGACGGTTGACTGAACTCTAGCACGAAAAGCCTGTGCGTGTCGCCCGGCACCGGTGAACCGTCACCTTTGGAACATCCCCGGAAAGGTACGCAAATCACGGGTTTTCGGTACACACACCTTCTGAACCCCGTAATCCAATGAATGTCCGCAAAGGGTTAAAACCCGGTAGTGCGCCGGGTTCGTTACGCATGACCGGTGTGCACCTGTGGGCGGACATCGCCACCCGCGACACCGGTTAATGAACCCTAGGCGCCGGGGCCGAAAAGGTCCGGCTCGCGCCCGGGCAGGGGTTCCTCGTCGGCCGCCAACGGTCCCCCCGCATAGGGAACGAGCAACCCGCTGACGGCGGTGAAGGGAAGGCCTAAGTCCAGCCACGGCTCCTCCGCCCCGGCATCCAGGATCACCGGCATGCGGTTGTGGATGTGGGCGATGGCCGGGGCCGGGGCGCAGGTGATGATGGTGAAGTGGTCGCCGTCGGTGAGCCCGGCGAAGGCCATCAGTCCGCCGTCGGCGGGGGCGATGCGCATCTTGCGTTTGTGCCGGCCTTCGCCGCGCCACTCGAAATACGCGGTCGCCGGAACCAGACACCGGTTGCCGAGCAGGGGACGGAAGGTCTTTTTGCGGGCCAGGGTCTCGGCGCGGGCGTTGATCAGCGGCTTGCCGTTCCAGGTTGCCGGCAGTCCCCAGACCAGGAGGTGCGCCCGCCGCCCGCCGGCGATCACCGGGGCGCGGTTCGTCGGGCGCAGCTCGGGCGCCGGAGGAACCGGCGGCGGGTCGTCGAGCGCGAAGCGTTGCGCCAGGTCCCGCGGGCTCGCGTCGATCTCGTAGCGGGAGCACATGGGCCTATACTATTGGAACCCCGGTCGATGGCGGGCAACAAAAGAGCGCGCCGTCGCCGCGGCAACCTGCTAACGTTCCGGGCATGGAAGGGGACGGGAAGGACGACAGGAAGACGGTCATCGTCACCGGGGCCAGCCGCGGCATCGGCCACACCACCGCCATGTGCTTCCTGGAACGGGGCTGGAGCATCATCACGTGCTCGCGCGAGGACACGCCGGCCGAGTGCAAGCGTGATCCCAACTGGACCCTGCACATCCCCACCGACCTGGGGGACGCCGACAGCCTCGCCAACTTTATCGGCAAGGCCAACGAAACCCTCGGCGAACGGCCCCTGCACGCGCTTGTCAACAACGCCGGCATGTCGCCCAAGACCCCGTACAAGGAGCGCCTGGGGTGCCTGAACGGGGACCTGGACGCCTGGCGGGAGGTCTTCGAGATCAACTTCTTCGCCACCCTGAAGCTTTCGCGGGGCTTCGCCTCGGCCCTGCACAGGGGCAAGGGGGCGATCGTCAACGTCACCTCCATCGCCGGGCACGCCATCCATCCCTTCGCCGGGTCGGCCTATTCCATCTCCAAGGCGGCGTTGTCGGCCCTCACCCGGGAACTGGCCAACGAGTTCGCGGCGCTGGACGTGCGGGTCAACGCCGTCGCCCCGGGGGAGATCGAAACCGATATGGTCCAGCCCGAGTACGAGGTGCTGATCCCGCGCATCCCGCTCGCCCGCCTGGGCACGCCGGCGGACGTGGCGAGCACGATCTATTATCTGTGCTCGGACGACGCGGGCTACATCACCGGCACGGAGATCTGGGTGACCGGCGGCCAGCACCTGTTCTGACAGGGGGTTGGGACTCCAGTTCGACCCGGAAATCCTCGAATTTGCGGCTTGCCGAGCGCGGGATTTCGTCCACGTAGGTGAAACGGTAGGCGAAGGGATGGCCGAGGTGCCTGTTCAGGGCCTCGCGCAGACGACCCTCCTGTTCCCCGCTCAGCGCCTTCTCCACCACCAGGGTGACCTCGATCTCGTCCGGGCGGCACCCGGGCGCTGAACAGCGCCGTCTCCGCCGCCTGGATCTCGGCGCGCCCGAGCACGGGGATGCGCGTCCAGGTGTCCGCCGTCAGCCGACGGTCCGGCGCGAACCCCGCCTCGCCGGGCCGGTCGCGGTAAAAGGGAACGGTCCCGCATGCATGCGACGGCAGGGCCTGTAGCTGCCGGAACTGGTGTTGGCGCACCACGTCCGGCGGCCACCACTGGCTCTGCTCCAACTGGTATTGCGGGGCAGGCATGGTGACCCCGGCGGTCCCGGGCAAACCGGGCCACGCGAGCCCCGGGACCGAAGAACGGGGCATGAGCACGTCCATCACGCTGTTGCCAAGGCTTTCAAATCAACAAATAATTCATAAATACGTGTTTGATGGGAGAAAGCAGGAATCCGTTCCGGCGGACACCGCGCGGGATTTCCCCGGATCGGGTCGAAGGGCACCCCGGGGGCGGCCGCCGGGCCTTTAGCATACTGCTAGATTTTGTGATGGTTCATCGTTTACCGGCAAGATATGCGTCGTGTATGATCGCCCGACCCCCCATCGGGCGGCGATTGACGATCCGGTAGGTTGCCCATGGCCGACAGGCACCCCAGGAAGGCGGACGAGTCCCCAATCCAGGTCGCGTACGACGCGGACGCGGAGCGCACCGGCGAGCCGCCGTCGCGCCGGGAAGGCGCTCCCGGCGGCGCTCCCGGGACACCCACCATGATCGCCGACGGGGAACCGGCGGTCGCCGAAGGGGCGCGTGACGCGGACGGCGTGCACGGGCAGGCCCGGCACGATGCCGATGAGGCGCCGTCGGACCTGGGCCAGGGCATCGGCTTCGAGGAGTGGACGCCGCCCTTCTATTTGAGGTATCGGCTTCCCATCATCGGCGGCGTGGTTCTCAGCGCCGCCTGGCTGGCGGCCTCCATCACCTTCGTCGCCCAGCACATCGGTTGGCGCGACCTGTTGCTCCTTCTGCCCCACGAAGTGGGCGGCATGGCGGCGGGGATGCTGACGCCGCTGGCGCTTCTGTGGATGGTCATCGCCTTTTTCGAGCGGGGCCGGCGGCTCCGCCACGACACCGAGGCGCTGGGCCGGAATCTTCGCCGGCTGGCCTATCCGTCCGCCGGCGCCCAGACGCGGGTCAACGAGATCACCGAGGCGCTGCGCCACCAGGCCCGGGAGCTGACCCAGGCTTCGGAAGAGGCGGCGGCGCGGGCGGAATCGGTCAACCAACTGGTGCGGCGCCGCACCCTGGAGCTGTCGCAGGTGTCCGAGGACGCGGATCTGCGGGCCCAGGCCATTGCCGAGACCCTGCGCCGGCAGACCGAGGACCTGCGGACCGCCGCCGAGACGGCCGCGGCGCGGGCGCGCGAGGCGGGGGAGACCCTGAACCGGCATTCGAGCGCGTTGGTGGTGTCGTCCGATCGCGCCTCGGCCCGGGCCGAGGACCTCAGCCAGACCCTGCGCCGGCGCAGCGAGGAACTGGCCCAGGTCTCGCAAGAGGCGGCGGCGCGGACCACGGAATCCGCCCAGGTCTTCCACAAGCACACGGAGGAACTGGAACACGCGGCGAACCACTCGTCGGCGCGCATGGACGAGGCCGGAGAGGCGCTCCGCGAGCGCCTGCAGGATCTTTTCGAGGCCTTGGACGAGGCCGGCGCGGGGGTCCGGACCGGCGCCGAAATCCTGCACGGCCATTCCCAGGACCTGTCGCGGCGGTCGGACCAGGTGGCGACCCAGACGGATGTGTTAAGCGAAAACCTGCGCCGGCAGACCGACGGACTCGCCCAGGTGTCGGAAGAGGCGGGGACGCGGGTGGAAGCCGTCAGCCAGTTGGTCCGGGAGCGCACCCAGGAGCTGTCGCAGGTGTCCGAGGACGCGGATTTGCGGGCCCAGGCCATTGCCGAGGCCCTGCACCGGCAGACCGAGGAGCTGCAGGCGGCGACCGAGAAGACCACGGCGCGGGCGCGCGAGGCGGGGGAAACCCTGAACCAGCATGCCAACGCTTTGGTGGCCACGTCCGACAGGGCCTCGGACCGGGCCGGGGACCTTAGCCGGACCTTGCACCAGCGCACCGAGGAACTGGCCCAGACCGCGCAAGAGGCGGCGGCGCGGACCACGGAATCCGCCCAGGTCTTCCATAAGCACACCGAGGAACTGGGCCACACCGCGAACCAGTCGGCGGCGCGCATGGACGAGGCCGGAGAGGCGCTGCACGGGCGACTGGAGGGGCTTTTCAAGAAATTGGAGGAGGCCGATGCGCGGGTCCGCACCGGCGCCGAAATCCTGCACGGCCATTCCCAGGACCTGTCGCGGCGGTCGGACCGGGTGGCGACCCAGACGGAAATGTTGGGCCAAGCCCTGCACCGGCAGACCGACGAGCTCGCCGACGTGGGCGAACGGGTGGCGAGCCAGACCTCCGACATCGGGGAACACCTGGCTCAGCAGTCGCGGCTGCTGAGCGACACGTCCGACCGCGTCGCGGAGCGGGTCAAGGTGATCGGCGACGCGCTCAACGACCAGGCGCGGGACCTGGTGTCCACCGCCGAACACGTGTCGTTGCGCGTCGAGGCCAGCGGCGATGCCTTCCGCCAGCAGGCGGCGGACCTCGGCGACGTGGCCGAGCGCACCGAGGCCCGGACCAAGGCCATCGGCGAGTCCGTACGCCGCACGTCCCAGGACCTTTCGGTGCTTTCGGACAAGGTGCTGGGCCAGGTGGAACAGGTGGGCGAGGCGTTGAAAGGACGGTCCTCGGACCTGGCCGAAGCATCCGACCAGGCCCTTGCCCGGGTCGGCGAAATGGGCGAGGTGCTGCGTGGCCGGGCCGATGAGATGGCCAAGACCGCGAACCAGAGCCTTTTGAGTATCGGCGCCGTCGGCGAGGGTTTGCGCCAGCGCTCCCAGGATCTGGCCATCGCCTCGGAAAAAGCGGGCACCCACGTCGACGCCGTCAGCGATGCCCTGCACAGGAGTTCCGAGGGCGTGGCCGCCGCCTCGGCGAAGGGCGTCGCCGGTGTCACCGCGGCGACGGGGGCGCTGCGCCAGGGCGCACGCGAGGTCGACGCGGCGGCGGAACGGACCGGCGAGCTTGTCGACGTCGTGCGCCAGCAGTTACGCGATGTCACCGATGCCTCGCAAGCCGCGGCAACGCAGATCGAGGGCCTGGGCGAAGTGGTGCAGGACCGCTCCCGGGAACTGACCGCGTCTTCGGCCCGCGCCTCCGAGCAGATGGACACCGCGGCGAAGACGCTGGAGGGGCAGGCCGAGGTATTGGCCGAAGTCTCGGCCCGGTCGGCGACGCTGATGGCCGATGCCGGAGAGATGCTGCGGCGGCACAGCGACGACCTGCGCGCGTCCTCGGACCGGGCCGAAGGGCGCCTCCAGGGGGTCGGCGAGGAGATGCAACGGCGCGAGAAGGAACTGGTGGCGATCTCGGACGAGGCGGCGGCCAAGGTGGAGGCCGTGGCCGAGATCCTGCGGCGGAACTCGGACGACCTGTCCACCGTGGCCGGCCGGGTGGTGAACGACGCCGGGCGGGCGGGCGATGCCCTGTTCGAGCGCTCCCGCGAGGTGGCGGCGGCCTCGGACCGGGCGGCGAAGCTGATTTCCCTGGTCACGGACGCCATGCACCGCCAGGCCGACGACCTGACGGCGGTTTCCGAACACGCCGTGCAGCGCGTCGACGCGATGGGCGGAACCCTGGAAGAGCGCTCGCGGGAACTGGGCCGGCTGGCCGACGACACCGCCGGCCGGCTGGCCGAGGCCGGGGAGACGTTGCGCGCCCAGACGGCGGACGTGGGCACGGCTTCCGATCAGGCGGCCGGCCAGATGCAGGAGGTGACCCGGTCCCTGAAAGACGGGACCCTGGCGCTCGGCGATGCCTCCGAGGCGGCCGCATCGCGCATCAAGGCGGTCGGAGAAATCATGCGCGAACAGGTGCACGACGCCACCTCCGCCTCGGACCGTGCGATGTCCCGGCTGGAGGGGATCGCCGGTTCCCTGCGCGAGCACACCGGCGATCTGGACACCGCCCTGGAACGGGCCGGAGAGCGCCTCCACGATGTGGGGGGGTTGTTGCGCCAGCGCTCCGAGGACCTGCATGCCGCCTACGACGAGGCGTCGACCCATCTGAAGGCGTTCGGCGATACGCTCCATCGCGAGGCGGCCGGGTTGTCCGAGGTGTCCGGCCAGGCCGCCAGCCAATTGGGCAAGGTGGGCGAAGGCCTGCACGAGCGTGCTCACGAGGTATCGATGGCGGTGGAGCGGGCGGCCAACCTGGTGACCCTGATGACGGATGCGCTGCAGCGCCATACCGGGGACCTGACGGTCAGTTCCGAGCGGGCGACGGAACAGGTGGGTTCCATCGGCGACGCCCTGAAGGCGCGCGCCGACGAACTGGACGACGTCTCCCGGCACACCCTGGCCAACCTGAGGCGGGTGGAGCAGGGCCTGGACGCACGTTCCCAGGAGTTGGCCAACGCCTCGCGGGCGGGCGTCGAGAACGTGGAAAGTGCCGCCGAATCCCTGGGCCACCGGTCCCGGGAACTGACCGCCGCCGCGGAGACCGCGACCGCCGACCTGGAGCGGGTCGGCGGCTCGCTGGCGCGGCGTTCCGAGGAAGCGGTGGCGGCAACCGAGCGCAACGCCGCCATGCTGCGCCAGGTCGCCGATCTGCTGCGGCACCACGCCGAGGAGGCGGCTGCCAAGACCGCGCAGATCGCGGCCAACATGGACGGTACCCACGAGGCCGTGCGCCGGCAGTTGGAGGGGCTGGCGGTAACCTACAAGAAGGCGGAAACGGGCATGGAGATGCTGGGCGAGGCCCTGGCCCGGCAGACCCGGGATGTGGCGCTGGTCACCAGGCAGGCCGTGACCGACGCCGGCGTCTGGGACGAGGCCCTGCGCAAACGCGCCGAAGGGCTGAGCGCCACGTCGGACAAGGTGATCGGGCAGGCGCGTGCCGTGGGCAAGGCCATGGGCCGCCAGACCACGGACATGCGGGCGGCCGTGCGCGAGGCCGCCGAGGTCGCGGCCTCCCTCAAGGAACAGACGGAAAAGACGGGGATCGAAAGTTTCCTGCGCCGGGCGACCTTCATCTCGGAGCGCCTGCAGTCCCTCGCCGTGGACATGAGCCGGCTGTTGGAAACCACCGTCAGCGAAGACGACTGGCGCCGCTTCAACAGGGGCGAGAAGGGCATCTTCGTGCGCAAGATGCTGGGATTCCGGGAGAAGGCCAAGCTTGAGGCCATCAAGCAGAAGTACCAGGACGACGAAGAGTTCAGGCGCTACGTCACCCGCTACGTGTCCCAGTTCGAAACCCTGCTCAAGGAAGCCGCGAAACGCGACCACGACGGGATACTGAACGCCACCTTCATGTCCTCGGACATGGGCAAGGTCTACATGATCCTGGCCCGCGCCCTGGGGCGGGAAATCTGACGCCGCGCCTGCGGCATCGCCAACATTCCGGGCGGGATCGCCCTTCGGACGGCAGGCGCCGCCCGGGCGTTCGTGCAAGTGCGTCCTACAGGAGCGCCGTCGCCACCGTCAGCGCCAGGCCCAGCGACATACCGAGCACGATGCCGATGGTGACGCGGATCGCCGGTGCGATGGGGATGGTGCTCATAACCGTCTCTCTTTCCTGTTCTTGCCGCGTCCCTTGGTATTATACCAAGGGGCGCTGATCATGACCCGACGAGACGGCTTACCAAGGTTTTCGGCCCTAAGCGTGCGCTGTGGCGATGCGGGGCATCGCGAAGCGTGCGCGACGCCGTCCGAAAGCCTTGGTAAGCCGCCGTTGCGGTCGCGTATGCGGCCCGTCGG
>JADFHR010000134.1 GCA_022567015.1 Pseudomonadota bacterium | reverse complement strand
TACCTGCATGCCGTGCTCACCGGCTACAGGGACGAGGCGCCGGCGGGCGTCGAGGTGATGGAGGGATTGTTCTTCAACGAATACTTTTCCGGCCAGCAGATCGCCATGCCGCCGCCGCTGGCGGACGGCGCGGTGGAGTACGCCGACGGCACCAAGGCCACCGTGCAACAGATGTCCGCGGACGTTGTCACCTTCCTTTCCTGGGCGGCGGAGCCGTCGCTGGAGGAGCGCAAGCGCCTGGGGATCAAGACCATGCTGTTCCTCCTCGTGCTTACGGCCATGCTCTACGCGCTCAAGCGCAAGGTCTGGTCCGACGTGCACTAGGGGGCGGCCCTCCGGTATCGGGACACCTTTCCGTCACCGCCCGCCGCCGCCCCGGCGAGGGCCGCCCGTTACCCGGTTTCCCCCTGTCCGCCGGCGTCCTGGCCATAGGTCTTGAATTTCTCCACCACCACGTCCATCTCCGCGTCGTCGAGCAGGGCGGGCTCGCCCACCTGCAGGACGCGCCAGTACTGCTCGGCCAGGGCCTCCACCTCCACGGCCACGGCCAGGGCCGCCTTCAGGGCCGCCCCCACCACGATCATGCCGTGGTTGGCGAGCAGGCAGGCGCGGCGGCCCTCCAGGGCCTTAAGGACTGCGTCGGCCGACAGCCGGTTAGGAAGGGCTACAACGTGGTGATTAAAATGGCATTCAAAAGGTCGGCGATGCGGTTCTCTTTGGCTCCACCAGAAATTTCACGAGGTTATTCGGTTTCCGGGCAGCCTCTTATTCATGATAATCACCGTCGATTCGGACTATAAGAAATTTACTCATAAGCGTTTTTTCTTGTACGGCCTTACTTGGGCAAGACGCAAAGAGCCTACGTCGGCAAGCTCTTGGTGGAGGATCGCGTCGTCTAAAGGAATCCCCAGTATCAGCGAATGGGAGTCGTTGTCAGGCCGAGGATCAGGAGTGACGTCAATATTTTGCTCTCTATCGGCTCCAATATTTCGAATTTCCGTGACCTCAAGGATGGCCAGCATGTGGTTGCGTCTGACGTCTCGTTCGGCTGACATATCTTTACATACGGCATCAATACGATCATCAAAATTACCCTCATAAAACTCAAGCCAGTTCACGGAAATATTGGGGTCGTCAGCAACTGGCGTAAATGCGCGAGCATCTAACTCTGTCATTTGGTCGGAGACAAAATCTCTCCTTGAGCAATGGCGAGCTATATGATGGGCGTTTTGGATTGGATTATTCGGCACGTTTCATCCACTCAAGCGCTCCGAAAGAAGCAATATGCCCCAAAACGCTGTTGCTTGAGCTGTCGCCAGAAGCACGCTCCTTTAAGATTTTTCCTGGCAAAGGTGGAGCGAAAACAAGCCAACGGATCATCCCGTCGGACTGGATTTCCAAGGTTACCAACTTGTCTCGTGCGGCCCGCCACGAAATCACGAAATAGCCTCTGCGCGAGAGGGATACTCGGGGCACCTGAAACTCGGGGTGCTCCACTAAGAAGCGAAGCAATAACATAAACGAACCCACATTGGGGAACGCTTCCCCACTCTCGAATTCCTCTGAATCAAGAAAAACTGGAAGACGCCGTTCAACCGCGACAAATGTCTCGGGTTGAAGTTGTCCGCGAAAGCGAGAAAGTGTTGACTGAAAACGGTCTGCCAATAGTGAAAGTATCATTTTGTTGTCTATAAGTGTCTGGTATTGCGGCGGTTCTGCGGACCCCGCCAAGGTCATCTCACCAGTAACCAGTAGTTCACTGCCGCCAGTTGGGAAAAAAGTGGTCGCATAATCGAGCTGTACTGATACCTGCACCAAGCGCTTCACACTATCGGTGTCGATAAGCTGATTTTCGTCCAACGCACAAACAGCACTTGGTGCACGGTCTACGGGTAAACTCCCAGGCATATGTTCTGTAAACGCCTGTGCTGTGAAAGCGTCGTGGCCAAGGTCAAGCATGTTCTTGAACCTTCCAAATTTCGTTTTGTATTTTACTGCTAGTCAGATCGAGAAAGCTAAGGTCAATGGCTTCACGTGCCATGTCGAACCAGCGCTGCAACTCACCTTGAGACGGGTCCACGACATCGCCGATAACTGTGAGATCCAAGACGTACAGTCTCTGTTCAGGGTCCTCAGCAATCTTTTTTATGCCGTTTCGGATCGTAACCTGGAGGCGCGAGTTCCGGTCTTTCACCGGGAACCACGTCTTAAAATTCCAGCCAGTCGGACCTCTCAGATAACGGCGTCCTCGCTGTTTTAATTGAAAATTCGGAAAGATTTTCCCAACATCAGCTAAATTGTTCCAACCTTCGCCTTCCATTATGTGGTTAACATATGTGAGGCGTAATTCTCGGACCGCCATTTGTTGTAAATCATGATCTTGGAGAAACATCTCAAACTGTTTCCGAAGTTTATGGAAACGCTTGATAACATTTTTATACCGGGGATACTTGGGGTTTCTTTGGGTCTGGAGCCAGTTGTAAAGAAATCGGTTTTCCTGCAACTGTAATAACTCATCCCCTTCTCTGGTTCGCAGAAAATAGCGCGGGGGTGGTGGCGTATCTGACAGTATAAAGTTGAATTCAGAGCCTGGAGGCGGAAGCGGGGGCTTAACCTCGGCTACTGGGAACTCATCACGCACGGTGCTCCAAAACAGTCCCATGTAAGGACTGGTAAAATTATCGGGTTTTGTAAACCCAACCCCACAAACGACCTCGCTTACAGGTGGATTTTCGAAATCCACAATAGACTCATCCATTGACGAAACTTGGTAGGCAGATTCAGAGTCTTGCGACCGCTTTGGCATCCGCGACGTCCTTTAGCCCGAATTCGTCAAGGAGTCAGTTTCAATAAACGAGGACGCCCTAGTCCAGATATTGGTATGACTGAGGATCGACTTTGGTTGGATGTAAGCCCAACTCATTTCGGTCAGAATACGCAAATTCCCCTGTGAATCAAGTCTCACCACCGGATTGGATGCCAGTTTGTGTGGCGTCTCATCCCTGTCCGCGGGCGTTCTGGCCATAGGTCCTGAACTTCTCCACCACCACGTCCATTTCGCCGTCGTCGAGCACGATGGGCTCGCCCACCTGCAGGACGCGCCAGTACTGCTCGGCCAGGGCCTCCACCTCCACGGCCAGGGCCAGGGCCGCCTTCAGGGCCGCCCCCACCACGATCATGCCGTGGTTGGCGAGCAGGCAGGCGCGGCGGCCCTCCAGGGCCTTCACCGCCGCGTCGGACAGCGCCTGGGTGCCGAAGGTGGCGTAGGGAGCGCAGCGGATGTCCCTGCCGCCGGCGACGGCGATCATGTAGTGGAACGCCGGGATGCCGCGGCCCAGGCAGGCGAGGGTCGTGGCGAAGGGGGAGTGGGCGTGGACGACGGCGCCGACCTCGGGGCGGGCGGCCAGGATGTCGCGGTGGAAACGCCACTCGCTGGACGGCCGGCGCCGGTCGTCGGAGGTGCCGTCCATCCCCATCTCGACGATGTCGCCGGGGCGGCATTCCTCGCAGGGGATGCCCGAAGGGGTAATCAGCAGCCCGCCGCCGACGCGCGCGCTGATGTTGCCCGATGTGCCGCGGTTGAGGCCGAGCGCGTTCATCCGGCGCGCCGCCTCGATAATTTCCCGGCGCCGGCGCTGGTGCCTCATGACGCCCGGGCCTTGTGCTCGGGAAACAGGTCGGCCAGGCCCTCGGCCGAGGCCCCGCACACCCCGCGCTCGGTGATCAACCCGGTCACCAGGCGGGCCGGCGTGACGTCGAAGGCATAGTTGGCCGCCGGGCTGCCCTCCGGCGTGATGGTCACCGAGGCCTCGGTGCCGTCGGCGGTGCGCCCGGTCATGTGCGTCACCTCGCCGGCGTCGCGCTCCTCGATGGGGATGTCGCAGACGCCGTCGCGGATGGTCCAGTCGATGGTCGGGCTGGGAAGGGCGACATAGAACGGCACGCCGTTGTCGAAGGCGGCGAGGGCCTGCAGATAGGTCCCGATCTTGTTGCACACGTCGCCCGCGGCCGTGGTGCGGTCGGTCCCGGTGATGCACAGGTCCACCATGCCATGCTGCATGAGGTGCCCGCCCGCGTTGTCGACGACCACCGTGTGGGCGACCCCGTGCTGGCCCAGCTCCCACGCCGTCAGGCGCGCGCCCTGATTTCGCGGGCGGGTCTCGTCCACCCACACGTGGATGGGGAGGCTCAGGTCGTGGGCCTTGTAGACGGGCGCCAGCGCCGTGCCCCAGTCCACCGTCGCCAGCCAGCCGGCGTTGCAGTGGGTGAGCAGGTTGACGCGGCCGGTTTTGCCCTTTCCCTCCCACGCCCGTTCGATCAGCGCCAGTCCGTGATCGCCGATGGCGGCGCAGATCTCCACGTCCTCGTCGCAGATCTCGGCGGCCCGCCGGTAGGCGGCCTCGGCCCGGCGCCCGGGCGGCAACTGCCCGAGGACGCCCATCATGTCGTTCAGCGCCCAGCGCAAATTCACCCCCGTGGGGCGGGTCCCGAGCAGGAGCTCGAAGGCCGATTGGAGGGCGTTGTTGGAGGGGTCCCGGCGCACCGCCAGGCACAGGCCGTAGGCGGCCGTGGCGCCGATCAGGGGGGCGCCGCGCACCTGCATGGCGGTGATGGCGCGGGCCGCGTCGGCGACGGTTTCCAGGCGCACGGTGACGAAGGCGTGGGGCAGCCGCGTCTGGTCGATGACCTCCACCGCCCAGCCGTCCGCGGCCGGCCAGATGGTGCGGTAGTGGGTGCCGTCGACCTTCATCGGCCGGTTACTTCAACACCCGCCCGGCGACGGCGTCGAGCCTTTCGACCATGGCCGGATCGCGGGCCTCGGGCGCGGTGATGACGGCGTTCTCCAGGGCGGTGTGGCAGCCCTCGGGGCAGGATACGTCCCGGCCCTTGAGCTTCGGCGCCACCCGTTTGACCAGGGCCCGCCCCGTATCGGCGTTCTGGCGCAGGATCTTGATGATCGATTCCACGCTCACGTGGTCGTGGTCCGGGTGCCAGCAGTCGTAATCGGTGACCATGGCGACGGTGGCGTAGCACAGCTCGGCCTCGCGGGCGAGGCGGGCCTCTGGCATGTTGGTCATGCCGATGACGTCGCAGCCCCAGCCGCGGTAAAGCTCGGATTCGGCGAGGGTCGAGAACTGCGGACCTTCCATGGCCAGGTAGGTGCCGCCGCGCACCACCTTGATGCCGAGCCCGTCCGCCGCTTCCTCCAGGGCGTCGCCGAGCCGGGCGCAGACGGGATGCCCCAGGCCCACGTGGGCGACCAGGCCGGTCCCGAAGAAGCTTTGTGCGCGGGTGACAGTGCGGTCGATGAACTGATCGACGATGACGAAGGTGCCGGGGTCCAGGGATTCCTTCAGGGACCCGCAGGCGCTGATCGAGATGACCTCGGTGACGCCGGCGCGCTTGAGGGCGTCGATGTTGGCGCGGAAGTTGATCCCGCCGGGGGGAATGGGGTGCCCGCGGCCGTGGCGGGGCAGGAAGACCATGGGCTGCCCGTCCAGGTCGCCGAACAGCAGGGCGTCCGACGGCTCGCCGAACGCGGACGGGACATTTTCCCACCGCGCATTCGAAAGACCGTCCATATCGGAGACGCCGCTGCCGCCGATGACGCCGATGACCGGCGACGTGCCCGGTTCCGCCATGAATTAAGACCCTCCGTCCCGGTGGCCGACAGTTTTCCAGCTTCCCGCCGGCGCTTCAACCGGTATCGGGGTTTTATACCAAGGGACGCTGATCATGACCCATAGAGACGGCTTACCAAGGCTTTCGGCTAGGAGCGTGCGCTGTGGCGATGCGGGGCATCGCGAAGCGTGCGTGACGCCGTCCGAAAACCTTGGTAAGCCGCCGTTGCGGTCGCGTATGCGGCCCGTCGGAGGGCGTCGAAAAGTTTCGACGATGCGCCGCATCGCCTGAAACTTTCCTCCTACCCGACGAGCCGCCTACGCGATCTCTATGAGTCATGATCAGCGACCCTTGGTATTACCCGGCGGCGGGGCGGGCCGGAGAATGCGCCGCCGCCTTTCCGCGCCCATCCCGGGTGTCGGCGTCGAAATAAAAAATAACGCAGAGGACGCGGAGGAACGCGGAGGATTCCCCCACCGGGCGCACAAGGGACACAGGGCCCGCCGCAAGAAATCTTTCACCACCAGGACACCAGGAGCACCGAGGCGCAACAGGCGCCCAACCGGTGTGCCAAAGACCTGGTGCACTATGTGCCTTGTCCGGTGACGCGCTCTTTCTGTTCCTCCGCGTCCCTCCGCGTCCTCCGCGTCCTCCGCGTTGAAATTGAAAACGCCGGGAGAGGGCAGGCCGCCGTCAAGGACGGTGACCGTGAGCCTCACGCCGCCGCCGGGCGCACGGTCCGCTCAATAACCGTGCCGTTTTTCAACCGGGCACTGCGCAACTCGTAGGCCTGCTGGAGATTCATCCAGAACTCCGGCGACGTGCCAAAGCATCGGGCGAGACGAAGGGCGGTGTCGGCGGTGAGCGCACGGGTGCCGTTGAGGATGCCGGTGATCCGGTTGGCCGGTACGCCGAGGGCCTTGGCCAGGGCATTGGCCGATAAACCGCGCTCGGCAAGTTCGTCACGGAGGATCTCGCCAGGGTGGATGGGACGCATGGCGTTGGGCATGGGTGCCTCCTAGTGGTAATCCACGATCTCGACGTTGTGCGGTCCGTCCTCGTGCCACTCGAAACAGATGCGCCATTGCCGGTTGATGCGAATGCTGTATTGACCCTTGCGGTCTCCGCGCAGGGTTTCGAAGCGATTGCTCCTGAGATGCATCAAGTCTTCCAGACAAGCCGCGCTGTCAAGGACTTGAAGCCGGCGTTCCGCCTGTTTCGCGAAGGACTGGAAACGCTTGGCGCGCCTTCCGTCGTAAAGCGCCGCGGTGTCCTTGCCCCGGAACGAGCGGATCATGCTTGTACGATTGCCTATTTTACGTGTTACGTCAAGCGTAATATCATCGGGCGGACCGCACACGGCCCGGTCCCCGGGAAAGGGTGGAATTATCCCCAGTGGCCTTTATCAGCTAAATTGCACCGATACGATCGCTTTTCCCGTTTCCTCGGCAGGAGGGAAGGCGTCGGCGTCGAAATCAAAAAATAACGCAGAGGACGCGGAGGAAGGCGGAGGATACCCCCACCGAGCGCACAAGGGACACCAAGGCACAACAGCCGCCCAACCGGTGTGCCAAAAACCTGGTGCACTATGTGCCTTGTCCGGTGACGCGCTCTTTCTGTTCCTCTGCGTCCCTCCGCGTTCCTCCGCGTCCTCCGCGTTGAAATTAAAAATACCGGGAAAGGGCGGAACTATCCCAGGTGTTCGGCGAAGAAGGCGAGGGTGCGGGCGCGCGCCGTCTTGGCGCTTTCGGCGTGGTAGGCGGCGCGCCGGTCGCAGTTGAAGCCGTGGCCGGCGGCGCCATAGACATGGATCGGCACGTCGGCGTGGGCGGCGCGGATGGCGTCCACGTCGTCCATGGGGATGGAGGCGTCGGTCTCGCCGAAATGGAGGATCACCGGGCAGCGGGGCGTTTCGTCGTTGAAGCCGATGATCTGCCCGCCGTAGTAACCGACGGCGCACGCCACCTCCAGGCGGCAGGCGGCGAGCCAGGCCAGGGAGCCGCCCCAGCAGTACCCCACGACCCCGACCTTGCCCGAGGGTCTGAGCGCCCCGGCGGCGGCGTCCACGTCCGCCATCGCCCCTTCCCAGCCGAGCTCGGCGCGCACCTCCCGCCCGCGGACCATGCCGGCGTCGTCGTAGTCGAGCTCGATGCCGCGTTCGACGCGGTCGAACACGGCGGGAGCGATCGCCGCGTAGCCGTCGGCGGCGAAGCCCTCGCAGACGTCCCGGATGTGGCCGTTGACGCCGAAGATCTCCTGGATCACCACGAGGCCGCCCGTGGGCGCGCCCTCCGGGTCGGCCCGGTAAGCCTCCAGTTCGTGGCCGTCGGCCGCGGTTAGCGTGATGGTCTGGCCCATGGATGGTCTCCCCCCTGGCAAGAATCCAGTCTAGCGCAAACGCACAAATGATTTTAGCGAGCGAAAAAGGGAACAAGAAAAAAGGGGGACAATTCCAGGTATAGGGCCCGTTGACGGCAAGCGGCGGGGCCGGTTGGGACGTCCCTCCAAGGTGCCGGCCCGTGCGATCATCCGCGGAACGGGCAGATCCATCCGGGAAATGGCCGGTCGAGCGGTTTCTGATACAGTGAAGGCACGATGTGGATTTACCTCTCGCCCCATCTGGACGACGCCGCTTACTCGTGTGGCGGGCTGCTTTGGACGCAGACCCAGGCCGGAGAGGAGGTGGGCGTGTGGACCCTGTTTGCCGGGGATCCACCCGCGGGACCCCTGTCGCCTTTTGCCGAACACATGCACGCACTGTGGAAGATCGGGGACCGATCCTTTGGCGACCGCCGGGCCGAGGACCACCGCGTCTGCGCCATGCTGGGCGCCGAATACCGGCACTTTTCGTTCCGTGACTGCATTTACCGGCAGGGCGGCCCACGGGCGCGCTTCCTCTACCCGACAGACAAAGACATATTCGGAAAGCTGTCCCGCGCGGACAGCGGCCTGGCCGAAGAGCTGGTCGATGAAGTAACCCGCGCCCTGCCGCCTGGGGCCCAGTTGGTCTGTCCACTGGGTTTGGGGAACCACGTGGATCACCTCCTGACCCGCCTTGTTGCCGAACGGTTGGGACGCCCGCTCTTGTACTACGAGGATTTTCCTTACGCTCTTCAAGAGCCTGGCAAGAATGACAAGGTTCTGGCGTCGGCGTGGGAGTCCGAGATTTATCCGCTCTCCGCCGCCGCACTGAACACGTGGCAGGCGCCGGTGGCGGCCTATGTCTCTCAGCTTAGCGTGTGCTGGGGGA
>JADFHR010000303.1 GCA_022567015.1 Pseudomonadota bacterium | reverse complement strand
ACAGGCGCCGGCCCGCCAGGCCGCCTTCGGCGCCGGCATCCCCGACGACGTCGGCTGCACCACGGTCAACAAGATGTGCGGCTCGGGCATGAAGGCGGCCATGCTGGCCGTGGACGCCCTCACCGCCGGCTCGGGCGCCGTCAAGGTCGCCGGCGGCATGGAGAGCATGAGCAACGCGCCGTACCTGCAGGCCCGCGGCGGCTTTCGCATGGGCCACGAGCGCATCTACGACCACATGTTCGTCGACGGCCTCGAGGACGCCTACGACAAGGGCCGCCTGATGGGCACCTTCGCCGAGGACACCGCCGAGGCCTACCAGTTCACCCGCGAGGCCCAGGACGCGTTCGCCATCGAATCCCTGCGGCGCGCTAAGACGGCGATCGAGGACGGCACCTTCGCCGCCGAGATCGAGCCGGTCACCGTGAAGACGCGCCGGGGCGAAACGGTGGTGGCCGTGGACGAGCAGCCGCTGAAGGCGAAGCCCGACAAGATCCCCGGCCTCAAGCCCGCCTTCCGCGAGGGCGGCACGGTGACGGCGGCCAACTCCAGCTCCATCTCCGACGGCGGCGCGGCGCTGGTGCTGATGCGCCGGTCCGAGGCCGACAGGCGGGGCATCGCGCCCCTGGCCACGGTCGATGCCCATGCCACCCACGCCCAGGCCCCGGCGTGGTTCACCACGGCCCCCATCGAGGCCGTGCGCAAGGTCCTGGACAAGGCCGGCTGGAGCCTGGGAGAGGTGGACCTGTACGAGATCAACGAGGCCTTCGCCGTGGTCACCATGGCCGCCATGCGGGACCTGGACATCCCCCATGACAAGGTCAACGTGCACGGCGGCGCCTGCGCGCTCGGCCATCCCATCGGCGCGTCGGGTGCGCGCATCATCGTCACCCTGCTCGCCGCTTTGCAAAAATACGACCTGAGGAAGGGCGTCGCCGCCTTGTGCATCGGCGGCGGCGAGGCCACCGCCATGGCCATCGAACGGGTGGCCTGAATGCGCACGGGCTCCGTATACTGGGTGCCCGCGGCCCCGTCCCAGGGGAGCGGATCGCGGGGAAAGGAGATTACGCCATGCCCACCGTGCTGATCACCGGCGCCAGCCGGGGCCTTGGCCTCGAGTTCGCGCGCCAGTACGCCGCCGACGGCTGGCGGGTGATCGCCACCTGCCGCAATCCCGCCGGCGCCCGCGAGCTGGCGGACCTGGGCGGCGCCGTCGACGTCCATGCCCTGGACGTCACCGATCATGGGCGCATCCAGGCCCTGGCCAAGACCCTGAAACGCGACGCCATCGACGTGCTGATCAACGGGGCCGGGATCTACGGGCCGCGCCCGTCGCCCCTCGGCGGCGTGAACTACGCCGCCTGGGGCGAGGTGCTTCGCGTCAACGCCATGGCGCCGCTGACGGTTTCGGAAGGCTTCGACGATCACGTGGCGCGCAGCGATCTCAAGCGCATCGTCACCATCACCAGCCGCATGGGCAGCATCGCCGACAACGATTCCGGCGGCTCCTACATCTACCGCTCCTCCAAGGCGGCGGTGAACGCGGTGATGAAGAGCCTGTCGGTGGACCTCAGGCCCCGGGGCATCACCGTGGTGGTGATCCACCCGGGCTGGGTCAAGACCGACATGGGCGGGCCCAGCGCCCTGATCGATCCGGAGGAAAGCGTCACCGCCATGCGCAAGGTCATCGCCGGCCTGACCATGGAGGACAGCGGCCGCTTCTTCAACTACGACGGACCCGAGATTCCGTGGTAGGGCGATCGAAGGTTTTTAACGCTGAGGACGCAGAGGTACGCAGAGGAAAAAACGTGACGGAAAACGAGATCGGCGAAGCGGTCCTCGGCGCGGCGATGAAGGTGCATTCGGCCGTCGGGCCGGGGTTGCTCGAATCGGTGTATGAGACCTGTTTGACCCATGAGTTAAGAATACAGGGATTCGATGTTCAGCGTCAGGTCGCCCTTCCGGTGGAATACGACGGGCAACGTATCGATACCGGTTTCCGCCTTGATATCCTGGTTGCGTAAAAGGTGGTTGTTGAGGTGAAGGCAGTGGAACGCACCGCACCGATTCATACGGCTCATACCAAGGGACGCTGATCATGACCCATAGAGACGGCTTACCAAGGTTTTCGGCCAGGAGGGTGCGCTGTGGCGATGCGGGGCATCGCGAAGCGTGCGCGACGCCGTCCGAAAGCCTTGGTAAGCCGCCGTTGCGGTCGCGTATGCGGCCCGTCGGAGGGCGTCGAAAAGTTTTGACGATGCGCCGCA
>JADFHR010000133.1 GCA_022567015.1 Pseudomonadota bacterium | reverse complement strand
AACGGCGCCGCCTTCAAGGCCTATGTGGAGCAGATGCTCGCGCCCAGCCTCGTCCCCGGCGACATCGTCATCATGGATAACCTGTCCAGCCACAAGGTTGCGGGTGTGCGCGAAGCGATCAAGGCGGCGGGCGCTTTCCTGCTCTACCTGCCGGCCTATTCCCCCGACCTCAATCCCATCGAACTCGCGTTCTCGAAGCTCAAGGCCCTGTTGCGCAAGGCCGCCGCGCGAAGCGTCGACGATCTGTGGCAGGTCATCGCCCAATCGCTCGACGAATTCACCCCTGGCGAATGCCAGAACTTCATCACCCACGCCGGATATGGCTCTACCAAATCTTGAAATGCTCTAGGCGCTCACGTGATGGCGTCGATCTGCTCGTCGGTGAGGGAGCCGGGGACGATGGTGATGGGGACGCGCAGCCGTCCGGCCATTTGCCCGACGAGGTCGGAGACCAGGGGTCCCGGGCCTTCCGGCCCGGTGGCGGCGCCGAGGACGAGCACCGAGATGTTGTTGTCTTTGTCGTCGATCAACGTGATCAGTTCCTCGGTGATCTTGCCTTCGCGGATGTAGATGACGGGCGTGTGGCCGGTTTGCTTCTGCACCACCGAGGCCACGACCTGGAGCATCTCCTCGGCCTCCTCCCGGCGCTCCTCGCGCATCAGGTCGCCGACGACCGCCCAGTGCTGGAACTCGGCCGGCCCGACCACATAGAGCAGGGCGACACGGCCGTTCGAGTGCATGGCGCGGCGGCAGGCGAAGCGCAGCGCCTGGGCCAGCTCCTCGCTTTCGTCGACCACGCACAGGAAGGTGCGCGTTCCTTCGTCCGCATTCTCTTTCGCCGCTTTGTCCGCCATGGGTGTTGCCGTTTCAGCTCGTTCAGGACTTGCGGAACATGACACTGGCCAGCCATCCTGCCATCGCCGCGATTAAAATGGCAAGAACCCCGTAGGCCAGGGAATGGCGGTGGGCAAAGTCGAAGACGCCCGCCTCGAACCCGACTTTCCTGACGTTCAGCAAGGTGGTGTCGACGGTTACGATCTTGCCGTCGCGAACCAGGTAGACGTCGATACCGTATTCGCCGACGGACACGGTGGAGGGAAAGCGGATCTGGGTGCGGAACAGCCGGCTGCTCAGAAAGGTGACGTTGCCCGGCTGGCGGCTGTACAGGCCCTGGCGCTGCTTGTTGCGGATGAGGGCGGCACGGAAGGAATCGTAGTTCTCCGCATACGGCTGTTTCCAATGGGGCAGGAGCAACAGATTTTCCAACCCGATCCAGTTCTTGGCGGCCACGGCCTCGGGGAGGAATTCCTCCATCGGCCGGTTGCTGGCCACCGCGTAAAACGCCGGCACGCCGGTGAACAGCAGTTCGTCCCGGTTGACCCAGATGCCGGCGACCCGTTCCTTGCGGCGCACGATTTCATCGCGCAAGGGGCCGCGCACGATGACCACCAGGTCGCCTTCGCCATCGGTGGCGCCGAACAGCAGAAGCTCGGAGCCGACGAAGCCGGCGGTGATCTCCACCACGGACCTGGACAGGTCCACCACCAACTCCTCGGCGGCGTAGGCCGGTGTTGCCGCCGCCAACAGCAAGACGCCCGCCAGAAGATGTCTAGTACTTACTTTCACGATTTCGCGTACCATACGATCGCGTTTCCCGTTTCCTCGGCAGGAGGGGACGCGCGGGCGATGCGGGGCCATCGTCAAGCGTTCCCGACGCCCCGAGGGAGCGGGAAACGCGACCCGAAGGGCGGTCTTGCGAGGCTCCCGGGGGGACAAGGGGGGTGTCCCCCCGGCTACGGTATGCGGGGGACGCCCCCGAGGCCCCCGGGGGGACAAGGGGGGTGTCCCCCCGGCTACGGTATGCGGGGGACGCCCCCGAGGCCCCCGGACGTCGTCGCACGCCGCTTGTGATGCTCCAGCATCACGGCGCGCCGCGCTCCTAGCCGGAAACCTCGCAAGACCGTCGTATGGTGCGCGAAATCGTGAAAGTAAGTACTGGGCCATGCGCATCAGTTTGCCACCACGCCGCCAAGGAAAAACAGATCCGGCGGCGTGACCACCAGATCGTAGGTCAGCTTCGCACAGACGCCGACAACCATGAGCCCCAGCAGCCCGCGCAGTTGCTCGCCCTGCAGCCGGCCGCTCGCCCGGGCGCCTATCTGCGCCCCGATGACGCCACCGGTGAGCAAAATCAGCGCCAGGACCACATCCACCGTCTGGTTGCTGACGGCCTGCAGGATGGTGACATTGGCGGTCACGAAGATGATCTGAAACAGCGAGGTGCCGACAACCACCACCGTCGGCATGCCGAGCAGGTAGATCATCGCCGGGACCATGATGAAGCCGCCGCCCACCCCCATGATCGCCGACAATACGCCGACCAGGAAGCCGATGCCAATGGGCAGCAGGGCGCTGACATACAGGCGCGAGCGGCGGAAACGCATCTTCAGGGGCAGGCCGTGGATCCAATAGTGATGGTGCCGCTTGCGGCGAATATGGCGCTTGACGCGCAGCAGGGTGCGGATGCTCTCGGACAGCATCAAGACGCCGATGACGCTCAGGAAAACCACGTAGCAGAGCTTGATCACCAGGTCGATCTGCCCGAGACCGCGCAGAATCGTGAACAGCCATACGCCGAAGGAGGAACCGACGATGCCGCCCGCCAGCAGGGTCAGGCCCATCTTGACATCGACGTTGGCGCGCCGCCAATGGGCGAGGACGCCGGAAACGGACGACGCGACGATCTGATTGGCCTCGGTGGCGACCGCGACGGCCGGCGGAATGCCGATGAAGATCAGCAACGGCGTCATCAGGAAGCCGCCGCCGACTCCGAACAACCCGGAAAGAAAACCCACCCCGCCTCCCATGCCGAAGATGAGAAACACGTTTACGGACATCTCGGCGATGGGGAGGTAGATCTGCATCGGCTCCGGTGCCTTATGTCCGGACGTCTACGTGGCGGGCATTCCGCCGCCCCGCCCGGACGGGGTGCCCGGGGCATTGCCTGACGACGGTGAATACGATGCTCAACATGCTTCCCGGTCCGGCGGGATCTCCGGACCGTGCGGAATTTCCGTTTTGGAATAATACGTTAGAGGCTTCTAATATAATCCAAAGTCGCTGTCAACACAAGGATTTGACGACGGGCCGGGAGATATTTTCCGGTGGGTTCCAGGCCCATGCCCGGTACCGGAATCGGCGAAGGGCCGGGCGTCCGGGCAACGCCCGGCAAAGATTACAAGCCCCGATGCTTGCTGTAGAATGACGGGCCGTTCGAGGCCGGCCCGAGAGCCGGGTTCGCATTTGTTCGGCCGGCCCAACCGGATATGGGATGCACGCCATGACGACGGTGCTCGACACCAAGGGACTGAACTGCCCGTTGCCGGTCCTCAAGGCCAAGAAGGCGCTCAAGGACATCGCCGCCGGGGATACGCTGACGGTGCTCGCCACCGATCCCGGCGCCGTGCAGGACTTCGAGGCCTTCTGCCGCGCCACGGGCGACGAACTTGTCGACAGCACCGAGGAAAACGGCGTCTACACGTTCCTGATCAAGAAGCGCGCCTGAGGCGCCGGTTGACCCGCGTCAAGGCGGACGGGCGCAATCCCGGCTAACATTCCTTGCATGGAACGAGATGGCGGGAGGGCCGGCAACGGCCGCGGCACATTGCGGAGGTCCGAATGATCGACAAACGTGCTTACCTCCTGGCCACCGAAGACACCGCGTCCGCCGATGATTTCCTGGCCCGCATCCGCGCCCTGAACAGGGATATTCTCAGGCTTCTTTTTAAGAAGGCGTGGAGCGTGTTCGTCGGCGGGGACGTCAAGTACCGGCGGGAATACCAGGCGCAGATAGCGGTTCTCCGGTCCCAGTTGACGCGCTACTGGCTGGCCTGGACCTACGTATTCTGGAAAAACCAGGGGCGCGCCGCCTGACGGCCGGCCCGCGGTCACGCCGCCGGGACGGTGTCGAATCCGTACAGGCGGCGGCAGTTGTCCCACATGATTTTTTCCTTGCTCTCCCGGCCGACCCCGGGGAGGTCGAGGAAGGTCTTCACCCCGTTGGGGAAGGGGCCGTCGGCGTGGGGATAGTCGACGCTCATGACGATATTGTCGTCGCCGAACCTGTCGACGACGACCGTCAAAAGGTCCTCGTCGGCGTCGGTGGCGATGAAACACTGGCGGGTGAAGTACTCGCTGGGAAGGGCGGACAGCTTGACGGTCTCGCCGCCGCCGTACTTGCGCCACTGGTCGTCCAGCCGGGCCAGCCACCACGGCAGCCAGCCGCAGTTGCCCTCCAGAAAGCCGACGCGCAGGTCGGAGAATCTCTCCAGCACGCCGCCGACGAGCATGGCGCCCATGGCCAGCATCAGTTCCATGGGGAAGGCGCTGGCATGACTGAGGGTGCGAAAATTGGCCAATCCGCGGAATCGGTTGGAGACGTAATCGGCGCTCGCCCCGCCACTGGTTCCGTGGAAGACGAGGGGCACGCCCAGGCGCGCGATCTCCGCCCACAGCACGTCGTATTCGCGGGCATGGACGTAGCGCCCGTCGCACGGCATGGGCAGTACCACCACGGCGACGTGGCCCTTCTCGTCCACGGCGCGGCGGGCCTCGGCGGCGGCCAGCTCCGCGTCGTGCAGGGAGACGATGGCGGCGGGCCTGAGCCGCCCGGGATCCGCGGCGCAATAGTCGGTGAGCCAGTCGTTGAAGGCGGCGCAGCAGGCGGTGGCGTACGCCGGCTCCAGATCGTCGATGGAGACCACCATGTGCGCGAAGGTGCGGTAGACGACGCTGATGTCGATGCCTTCCCGGTCCATGGCGTCGAGAGTCGATTGGGCGTCGTACCCGCGCTGCAGAACGGGCTTGTACAGGGCATCCGTGCGGGCGTGGAGGAACTTCTGCGGGCCGATCACGGCCTCGGAGGCCGCCCACGGGGGGATCATCCGGCCCTGTACATCCCAGTGCGGCATGTCGGCCGGACTCCAGCCCAGGTAACGGGGCCGCTGGTCGCGGTGGGGGCCGGTGAAGTAGGTCTCGTACACGTCCTCCATCTCGATGACGTGGAGATCGCTGTCCATCACCCGGAGGCCGTCTTTCATGGCGCTTCCCTCCCGTTGGCGTCGGGATTTCCCGGCATGGCCCGGACCGGCGCGGGGCGGGTCCTACTGTAGCCCAATATTTGCCCGGCACGTAAACGGGCCATGCACCGACAGCGGCGGCAAACGGGCCGGTAAACGCACATTCGGCACGGCCGCCCGGGGCGCGCCGTTTCTCATTTATTCATATTTTGCGGTTATGGGGAAAGGCGGCGGTGGTGGACAGGAAACGGCCGGCACCGATCCGGCTCGGGCCTTGGGCCAGGGCGCGCCTTTTAGGCAGGCTAACGGTAGTAGGTTGGCGGAAGAGATACTACAATTTATGGTATTACCCACAAGAAATTGTGACTCCGGTCGGCTCTGCCGGCCACCTCGGGCATACCCATGGCGTCGCAGGGGCAGGGGCATGACGCACGGAAATAATCCGTGGCCCGGCGCCCGGCGCGCGCGCGCGGCCGGCCGGGACGTGGAGACACGGGGCCCGTGATGGCGAATCTGGCTCTGAAAAGGTCCGCAGGCACGGGCCCGCCGCGCCCGGCGACGTGCAGCGCCGAGATGCTGCAGGTTTCCGCCAAGGTGTTGGACACCATGCGCGAGGCCGTGGTCATCATGGATACCAAGTTCCGGGTGACCGCCGTCAACCCGGCGTTCACCGACATCACCGGCTACACCGTGGTCGATGTCATGGGCAAGCGCCCGCCCTTCCACGCCGCCCTGAAGAAGAAGGGCGGCCGGTACGCCGCGATGCTGAAGGCCTTGAAGACGCATGGTACGTGGCAGGGAGAGGTGTGGAGCAAACACAAGACCGGCGACGATTACGCCGAAAGCCTGACCGTTTCGGCCATTACCGGGGACAGCGGCGAGGTCGAGCGGTACGTCGCCGTGACCGGGGACATCACCCGGCACAAGGAGGACGAGGAGCGCATCCACTACCAGGCCAACTACGATGCCCTCACCGGGCTGCCCAACCGGTTCCTGTTCCTCGACCGCCTGGGCCAGGCCCTGGCCAATGAGGATCGCACGGGCACAAAACTGGGCCTTTTGTTCATCAACCTGGATGGGTTCAAGCTGGTCAACGACACCCTGGGCCACGCGTTCGGCGACCTGTTGCTCAAGGAGGCGTCGGCGCGCCTGGATGCCTGCGCGCGCGCCACCGACACGGTGGCGCGGCTGGGCGGCGACGAGTTCACCATCATCATGCCCAGCCTGAAGGACGCCCGGCACACCTCCCGCCTGGCCCAGCGCGCCCTCGATTCCCTTGCCCGGCCGTTCGATCTGGACGGCCAAGAGGCGTACGTCTCGGCCAGCATCGGCATCACCATCTACCCGGACGATGCGACCGACGCCGGCGACCTGCTGAAGAATGCCGCCACCGCCATGGATCGCGCCAAGAACGAGGGGCGCGCCAACTACCAGTCCTTCACCAGGGCCCTGAACGAGGAGTTCCGGCAACGCCTGGTCATCAGGAACGGCCTGAGCAAGGCCCTGGAGCGGGGCGAATTCACCCTCCACTACCAGCCCAAGGTGGAGATCCTCAGCGGCCGTATCACGGGCCTCGAAGCGTTGATGCGCTGGGACTCCCCCGACATGGGCCGGGTGCCGCCCGTCCAGTTCATCCCCGTCCTGGAGGAGACCGGCCAGGTGGTGGAGGTGGGCGAGTGGGCGATCAGGACCGCGTGCCTCCAGCACAAGGCGTGGTACGCCGCGGGGTTGCCGCCGCTGTGCGTCGCCGTCAATCTGTCGGCCCGCCAGCTCCGCGAATCGTCCTTCGTGTCCGTCGTCGAAAAGGTGCTGCGGGAAACCGGCGTCGACGCCGCGGGCCTGGAGCTGGAGATCACGGAAAGCATGCTGATGTCGGACACGGAGGAAAGCGTGCGCGCCCTCGGCGCGTTGCACGAGATGGGCATCCGGCTGTCCATGGACGACTTCGGCACCGGCTATTCCTCACTGAGCTACCTCAAGCGCTTTCCCATCGACACCATCAAGATCGACCGTTCCTTCGTTGCCGACCTCGCCACCGACCCGGACGACGTGGAGATCATCAAGGCGATCATCACGATCGGGCACAGCCTCAACCGGAAGGTCATCGCCGAGGGGGTGGAGACCGCGGAGCAGCTTGCCATCCTGCGTGAGTACCGGTGCGACGAAATGCAGGGCTATCTCTTCAGTCGGCCCTTGCCGGCGGAAGAGATGACCGAATTCCTCAAGGAAAAGATGCTGCAATGCGCCTAATACCAAGGGTCGCTGATCATGACTCATAGAGATCGCGTAGGCGGCTCGTCGGGTCATGATCGGCGCCCCTTGGTATAAGGGCGTCGCCCCGGGGCTTCTGAAGACGGCTTTTGCCGGCCCCGCAGGGGAGGCTCGCATCCTTCGCTAATAATACAGGGCGGGGTCGAGGATGGCCCAGGGCAGGAGTCCGGCCATGGTCTCGGCGACCTCGTGGGGCCTGCCGGTGAACCTGAGCCCCACCTGGTCTTTGTCGCGCCACGCCACCTCGGCGCGGAGCCCGCGTACGGCGATGTCCTTTTCCCGCCCGCGGAACCCTCCGACGCGGGCAATCTCCAGGGTGGCCGGCGACCCTTGTGCCGGCGCGTTGGCGACGCTGATCATCGCACCGTTCACCGACAGGTCGCGGACGACGCAATCCTCGATGCCGTCACGATACAAAAGGACACCGGTCAACAGGATGGAATTTCGGCTGAAATTCCGCCGTTCGGTTTCTCGTGACGCTCTCCTTGCCGGGCTCTGCATGGAATCGATCTCCTTCGAAAGTCCGTGCGATGGGACGAAAAGGAACCGTGCGCATACCCCTCAAAAGGGACACTTCAGCCGGCGTTTCCGCGATGGACTCGCCGGTTGCCGCATGCCCTTAAAAACGATGATTGCCGGTGGATGCGGTTATGCAGCGGAGGCATGTCATTGCCGCGAGTCTGCCTCCGTTCGGCGGTCGGCGATATTACCCATCGGTATAGTCGCCGAGTGTCCTGTCCCAGAGATTCGTACGCTATACGATCGTTTTTCCCGTTTCCCCGGCAGCAGGGGACGCACCGGATCTTATACCGATATTCTCGAATGTCGGTCCTTACACTTCTTCCCAATGGCACGACAGGCCCAGCTCGCCCGCCGTATTGGTGACGGTCGCAAGGCAGGCGCGGGCTCTCGCGTCGGGGATCCAGACCGCGACGTTCACCACGTACTCGTCGTTGTGCGGCCGCGGGATTCGCTCCGCGTTCAGACGGACGATGTTGGCCTCGAACTGGACGAAGACTTCGCACAGGCGGGCGATCAATCCCGGGCGGTCGCCGCCGCTGACGGTGATCCGGTGCGTGACGTGGCCCGACGGCCCGTGAACCGGCGCCAGGTCGAAAGAGGAGACCGTGACGTCGGCGCCCTCGAGCTCGGGCAGGCCGCGAAGCTCGGCCTCGATCGTTTCCGGTGAAACGCCCTCGGCAAACTCGCAGACCGCCGTGAACTCGGCGCCGCCTCCGAGCACCGCAAACGTGGTGTCGGCCAGATTCCCGCCCAGATCGAACAGCCGGCCGGCGATCGCCGCCACGAGTCCGATGCGGTCGGGACAGAGGATGGAGATCAACGCCGTGGTAGCCATGGAACGACCTTCAGGCACTCTTTCAGGGCGGCCATGATAAAGGAATTTTCCGCCGAAACGAATGTCTGTTGGGCGAAGGTGTGGTCCGCGTCTCCCAGTACCCTCCTAGTGGCCTGCATCAGCTAAAGTGCACCCCTACGATCGCTTTTCCCGTTTCCTCGGCAGGAGGGGAGGCGCAGGCGATGGCGGCCCATCGGAAAGCCTTCCCGACGCCCCGGGGGGCCACCGGGGGGTGTCCCCCCCGGCTACGATATGCGGGGGACGCCCCCGC
>JADFHR010000132.1 GCA_022567015.1 Pseudomonadota bacterium | reverse complement strand
CCGCGCGAAGCGTCGACGATCTGTGGCAGGTCATCGCCCAATCGCTCGACGAATTCACCCCTGGCGAATGCCAGAACTTCATCACCCACGCCGGATATGGCTCTACCAAATCTTGAAATGCTCTAGGGCCGAAAACCTTGGTAAGCCGGCTCGTCGGGTCATGATCAGCGCTCCTTGGTATAATACCAAGGAGCGCACTTGTGCGGAACGTCGCGGGACGGGACCGCGGCTTTCATCCATTGATGACGGAGGGGTGTGGTCTCGGTGGGGGGGCGCGGCGCAAGGGGGCCATGCCCCGGCGCGGGAATTACGCGTGCTGGCGCACTTTTTTCACTCTTTTGCGCAATTCGGCGAGGAGGCCCTCGACCTTTCCGCCGCTCTCGCGGATGACCGAGGCGAACTCCGAGCGCTGGGTCTGGCTTATGCTTACGCCGTTGACCATCACGTCGGTGATCTTGTACTGGCCGCCGCCGGTGCGCGCCCGCCAGTCAACCCGCACCCGCCAGTCGACCGGCAACGGGGTTTTGCCGTCGCGGCCGATGATTTGCGTATACACGATGGCCTCCCCGGTTCCCTTGGCGACCGTCCTGGTGACCGACAGGCGCATGCCTGCGTACCTGGCGAAGTGGTCGACGTAGGTGGCGACTATCAGGTCCTCGAACAGGGCCAGGAACTCGGCCCGTTCGGCCGCCGTCGCCTGCCGCCAGTAGCGGCCGAGGACCCATTGCGCGATGGCCTGCACCGCAAAGTGATCGTTGAAAAGGGCGCGAAAGCGCGCCACCCGCCGCGGCCGGGGTAGGTGGGGAACCGTCAGGGCGGCGACCGCCCTGTCGGCGAGGGACTCGATGAAACGCTGTGCCCCCTCCGCGAATTCGTCCGCCCGGGCGGGGAACCCCGAAACGGCGAGTGCCAGGGCCACACAGGCGGTCAGGAATTCCCGTCGCCTCGGCATCACCCCGCCTACCGGCGCAATGTCTTCGGGGCGGCCGGGCGAACCGCCATCCTGCCGCCCGGCCCGGTGTCAGCCATGGAATACATAGCGTCCCGCCCGGATGAACTTCATCGGGTCCTTGGCCTTGCGTTTGAAGAGCACCTCGTAATGCAGGTGTGCGCCGGTGCTGCGGCCGGTGTTGCCGAGGAGGCCGATCTTCTGGCGGAATTTCACCTTCTGCCCCTTCTTGACCAGGGTCTTGTGAAGATGCCCGTAGCGGGTCTTGATCCCGGCCCCGTGATCGATTTCGATCATCTTTCCGTATTTGCCGTTCCAGCCCACAGAGGTGACCACGCCGGGCGCCGTGACGTAGACCGGCGATCTTAGGGTACCGCCCATATCCAGCCCGTAATGGGAGGCCCATCTCTTGTTGATGGGGTCGCGCCGCTTGCCGAAGCTGCTGGTGATGTAAAAGGAATTGAGCGGCGCGGTCAGGGGCAGTTTGCGCATCACCGCCTCAAGGGCCTTGGAATGCTGGAGGCGGGCGTCCAGGGTCATGAGGTTGGCTTTCAGGCGGTCGGCGGGAAGGGCACCGGGCTCGGCCTCGATGAAGGGTCCCCCTTGTCCCTTGGGCAGGCCGGCGTCCGCCTTGAGAAGCTGGTCCACCGCCAGCCCGGCCAGGGCGACCACCCTTTCCATGGAATCGATGTAGGCGACGGCGCGGTCGGTCAGATTCTGCACCGATTCCAGCTCCGCTTCCTGGAGGTCGCCGAGCCGGGTCTCCAGATCCTTGATGTGGCGGCGCATCCGGGTGCCTTCGAACAGGGCCCGGTTGCGTTCCACCATTGCGGTCTGCAGATCTCCCTCGACCGCGCCCAGGTTGTCCTTGAGGGCGAAGTTGCGGCCTGCCAGGGCGCTCATCCTGTCTTCGATATCGCGCAACTGCCCATTCAGGTTCTCGCGCACGGCGATCACGTGTTCCCGTTCCTCCTCGGTCCTGGTGAGCCGGTTTTCCACGGACCTCAGATTTTGCTGCAGGGCCGCGTTGCGCACCACCAGGTTCAGCATCAGGGCGTGGTTTTCCTCCAGATCCAGGGTGATGGAGGAGAATTTCTTCTGATACTCGGAAACCTCGTGGAGCAGGCTCCGGTACGCAAGGCGGCCGCTGGCGATCTGGTTGTCCTTGAGGGCGAGCACCTGGTAGTGGAGCACATAGCTGACCGAGGTGAAGGCCGACCACGTGCCGGCCAGCACGAGCACGGCCACCAGCATGATCTGCGTCCGGCGGGAGAAGCGTATGAAGGAGGCCCGCCCCCCGGTACGAAGCAGAAGCTGCCGTTCGGGGAACAGGCGGTGAAGGATATCGCGGGAGCGTTTCCGCCAAACCGATACTTTCTGTCGCCTTGGTGCGGTGCCCATTACACGGCTGCGTCCTTTTTGCCTGGCGCTGCGATCGCGCGCCAAGGGGGTCCGGGCGGCGGCCCCGCGGGAATCACCCCTGGTCCGGAGTATGGACCTGGTAACCTTTCCAACTGGTGAATCCACTGTCCCCATTTGGGCTTCCCTCGGGCCGCCTGATCGTGGGCGGCTGGCACTCCCGTTCGGCCCGCCACGCCTTCAAAATTCGCCGCGCCCCTTGTGCCCGGTCCGGCGCAAGGTCGCCTGGGCCGGGAACGCGATGGCCGGGAACACACCGGCGGCACGGAAAAAGCGTCTGGTGACGGCCCCTTGCGGTGACGAAGACCGGCAGGAAAACCGGGCTCGAACAACCACGTCCGACCTTCCGTAATCCTGCCTTGACGGTGTATCAGGCCCTCATCTTCATGCCCGCGGAGGAGGGGCGGGACTGCGCACCGCGCTCCCGCTTCCGCGACTGTCAGCACTACCGGATGTCCCGGAAGCGGGCGCCGACCAGGTACAGGATGTTGTCATCCAAGCGCAGGGCGTAGTCGTACGCCGACAGGATCTTGCCGTCGGACGCCCGTATAAGCCGCACGTTCACATAGACCGAATCCGCGCCCACGGCGTAGGTGCCGGCGATGACCGCCTGGGCGCCCCGTGAGCGGCTGATTTCCCGCACATCCCGGGAAAGGATGAACTCTCCCTTGCCCTCCTCGATCATAATCGAGTTGCGCAATTTCAACTCGGTGACCAAATAGCCGGAGGATACCAGCCGCGAAGAAATCTGCTCGGCTATGAGCCGCCCCAGTCCCGAAGACCTCTCGAGGCGGTTGATGCTGACCAGGCTCGTGACGAGGACCGGCTTCGTGCGATCCAGCCCGCCTTGGGGCGTCTGCACCAGACGGTCGGCGGCCGCATAGCTCGAGAAAATCATGTCGTTGGCGGCCGTCGGCTCGACCATCCGGGGCGGCGAGTTGGAGCACGCCGGCAGAACCAGCAGCGCCACGATGGCCAAGGTTGCCTTTACGCGTTTCATATCCTGATTCCCAGCTTTGTCCCAACCAATGGGTTCTGTTTCCACTACCGCAAATAGATTTCGACCCGGCGGTTTTCCGGCCGGCGCTCACCGTCGCCCGTGGGGACGGCGGGTCGGTTTTCGCCGAAGAATTCGACCACCATGTTGTCCCGCGATACGTCGGCCCCGTTCAGGGCCCGGGCCACCGCTTCGGCGCGCCTTCTGGACAGCGCCGTGTTGTAGCTCACGGAGCCGGCGCGGTCGGTGTGACCGGAGGTGATGACGACGCTGGCGCCGGTTTGGCGCTGGCTGTCGGCGATCTCGGCCACCACCTTGGCGGCCGCGTCATCGAGGTCGGAACTGTCGAAGGCGAAGTAAACGGTAAACGGTCCGGCCTTCACGTCCGGCGGCACCGCCGCCTGGACCGTCAGGTTGATGGAGTCCGGCGCCGCCTGGTTGTACGCCAGCGTCGTTTCGCCATTGACCAAGGCGAACGACCGGACCGGCAGCGAGACCTGGCCGACGGAATCGTAACGGCTTATCGGCAGGGGAGGTACCGTCGCCAGGTACTGGAAGAACTCGTCGTCATCGACATAGTACACCCGGGACCGCCGCATCAGAAGTTTGCCGCCGTCCAGAAGCGAGACCGTGATCATGACCTCGGAAAAGGAATCCATGTTCACGGTACCGGTATTGTTATGGCGCACCGGCTGGACGGCGTAGTGGACGACGTAGGCGTTTTCCTTGTGGAGGACCACGTTGGCGCCGTTTTGCACCAGATTCGTTATCAGCAGCTCATGGAACGCCCGACCGAACGGCATCGCCGGGTCGAGCGGTTCGACATAGAAGGAAACATTGTCGGCGAGCGCGAAGTCGGGCTCGGTGAACGGTTCACCGGCGATCTCCGCCAGCCCGGCCGCCTCGTTGATCGCGCTGTCGCGCAGGCCGGTTATCCGCTTGGCGGTGTCGGCGGCGAGCGCCTGCCAGTGGCTGGCCGTGTGCATGGTCGTTTGCGTGGTCATCGGGTGCCCCATGGGGGCCGGCGAACACGCGAGTACGCCGAGCGCCAGAGCCGCCATCGGCAAAGTTCGGAATTTCAACATGATCATACGTCCTCAGAACCCATGGCCGGGCGGCGGCACCGACAGGCCGCTCCGGCAAGGTTACGCCCCGTGTCGCCTGCGCCCACGCCGGGCCGCCGGCGGGCAATCGGGATGCGCGGAGGGATAAGGTAGGCAATAACGGTGGTGTATATCAACACTTTTATTTGCACATATAATGTATACAATTTGCATATAATTTTATAATGCAATTGAAAATACTTTTATATTTATCCATTTAATTGACTTACAAGGCGGAAAGTGATTTTATTAAACACAGGTCAGGGATTCGGCGGGATACCCTTTTCGGACGGCCGACGCACCGGCCCCGGAGACCTGAACCGCCCGCCGGTGTCCCTGCGAACGCCCCTCGGCGGCGAAGGGAAAAGGGTGCGGACCGGGGAGCCAGTTTGGGAGTTGATGTGACGAGGCGGCAGAACATGCAAGAGCGGCACGACACGGTGGGGCTCCAGGGAACGGGCGCCATGGATTCGGTTCTTCCGGCGAGGGAACGCCGGCTGGTCCGGCGTCTGACGCAATACTGGCTGCAGCAGTGCGGGGAACGGGAATTCCCGTGCCTGGACGACATCGACCCCGATGCGATCCGGGATATCTGGCCCTCCTGTTTCCTCCTCGACACCGCGAGTAACCACGATTTTCCCTATTTCCACTACCTGGGCCCGTCCCTCGGCAGGTACGCCGGTGTCCTCCTTTGCGGACAAATCGATTGGACCCTGACGCTCCTGGACAAGGCCGTGCGCAAGTACCGCGAGGCGCTGGCGCAACGCACCCCGGTCCTGACCGAGGAAGAGCTGATCCTTTGCAACGGCGGCACCCTGCTTTTTCGCAGCGTCCTGCTGCCCCTCAGCGACGACCAGGTGACGATCAACTTTCTTCTCGGAGCCGCCAACGGCACGGTCAGGCGCGACTAATACCAAGGGGCGCTGATCATGACCCATAGAGATCGCGTAGGCGGCTCGTCGGGCAGGAGGAAAGTTGCAGGCGATGCGGCGCATCGTCGAAACTTTTCGACGCCCTCCGACGGGCCGCATACGCGACCGCGTCGCGCACGCTTCGCGATGCCCCGCATCGCCACGGCGCACGCTCCTAGCCGAAAGCCTTGGTAAGCCGGCTCGTCGGGTCATGATCAGTGACCCTTGGTATTAGGGCCGAAAACCTTGGTAAGCCGGCTCGTCGGGTCATGATCAGCGTCCCTTGGTATAATGCACACCGGTGGCGGCGACGCCGGCGCCAGGGCGCACGGGCGTCCTTCCCGATGGCGGCACCGGGGCCTTTGCGGCAGGAATGGGTTGTTACTGCGCGATCAGGTTGTACCACGGCGCCAACCAGCCGTGGCGAACCCAACCGTCGACAATGCCGAGCACGGAATTTACGTCGACCACGACATTGAGCAACCATCCTGTCAAAAATATCGATAGCATGCCAAATGCTCGCATCGTTCCGTTTCTCTGGGACATTCAGCCCAATGCAACTATATAATTATTAGTGAGAAAAGTTGTCCCGTCAAGTAAGAATGCATAAACCATGAGAAATTAACAACATTTATATTAGCGTAAAACTTTAATAGCATTTTTATTTGTTTATAATAACGGGATAGCTGTAGATCAAAAGAAAATCTGTCCCGTCCATCCTGAACGCCGGGTACCCGCTTGCGGCGGCGGCCGAATTCAGGGCAGGCTGATGGGATGGGGTTCTACGAAAAGCACGTCCTGCCCTGGGTGATCCACCTGGGCATGAAGAACAGGGAGGTGACCCGGTACCGAAAGCGGGTCATCCCGGCGGCGCGCGGCCGGGTGCTGGAGGTGGGGATCGGCTCGGGCCTGAACCTGCCCTTCTATTCCTCCGAGGTGGAGGCGGTGTCCGGACTGGACCCCTCCGAGCGGCTCCTGGCCATGGCCCGCAAGGCGGCGCGGAAGGCGCCCTTTGGCATCGAGCTGGTAGCCCGGTCGGCGGAGGAGATTCCGTTCGACGACAAGACCTTCGACAGCGTGGTCGTCACCTGGTCGCTGTGTTCCATTGCCGATGCGCCGAAGGCGCTGGGCGAAATGCGGCGGGTTCTCAGGCCCGACGGCGAGTTGATCTTCATCGAGCACGGGCTGTCGTCCGAGCCGCGCATCGAGGCCTGGCAGAACCGCTTGAACCCCCTGTGGAGCCGCTGCGCCGGCGGGTGCAACCTGAACCGCCCGATAGACGTGCTGATCCGCGCCGCGGGCTTCCGCATCACCCGCCTGGAGACCGGATATCTGCTCAAGGGTCCGCGTCCCCTCACCTATCATTACGAAGGCCGGGCACGGCGGGAGTGATGCGCGCGCGGCGTGGCGCGCGAAACCGCCCTCCCACCTCCCGCCCGGGTCCGCCGGACGGCGGTCAGGGGAGCGGGTTGGCGGCGACGATCTTGCCGTATCCGGGCGAAAACGCCACGCCGGCCGGAAACAGCGCCCGCAACGCCTCGGGCGTCCCGACCACGGTGCGGTCGGCCCCGGCGCCGCCGGTCCCCGGGCCCGCCCCGGGGCCGTCGCCGATGACGATGCGTCCCCGGTCGACGGCGACGGTCCGGTACACGGGTCCGCCGAACCCGGAATGGACGCCGTGGAAGCCCGTGGCGTCGAAGCGCAGGCACCGGGCCTGCGCCGTATCGTCGAGCCGGAACAGCCCCAGTTCGCGCCGCGCCGGTTCCCCGGAGCCGGCACGCGGCGCGGCGTGGGCGTGGACGGACCTGTAGGCTTCGCGGCGCCGGGGCGAGGGCGTGTAGACGTAGCTCCCCGGGTCGGCCAGCCAATCGACGCCGTCCACGTTCAGTTCCACGGCCAACTGGTCATGGTGGGCGTGGCCGCCGTTTCCGTTCTGGCCGATGGGTCCGCAGCGCACCGACAGGAACAGGCGTGGCGAGCGCCAGATGAACAGGCCGAAGTCCGGGTACGCCACGGCCGTCAGGCCGTCGAGCACGGAGGGGTCGGGGAGCTCGACGACGATCTCGCGCGCCGGCACCGTCGCCGCCGGCCCGGTGTCCGCCGGCGTCCCGCCGGCCCGGGATACGCGGCACCCCTCGGCCCCGGGCGGCTCCCCCTGGCCCCGGTAGCTGGCGATCGTCCGCCCGCCCGCCAGGCCGGCCGCCACCGCCGTCTCCACCGCCCCGCGCCGGCCGGCGAAGGCGGCGAAATCGCTCCTCGCGAACAGGCCGTTGATGGCCCCCACGACGCCCCGGTGATCGAGGGGCTCCTCGTCCCAGTAGGGCTGGTCGTCCGGCAGATCGTCGTACCCCGCCAGGTTGGCCAGGGTTCGCCGGGCCTCGCCCGCCGTCATCCGCGTATAAAGGGGGCAAAGCTTGAAGAAACGGCCGCTGTCGGTGTCTCCGATCTGGACCGGCCGGCCGTCGGGCTTGGTCACGTGCATGGAGAACTCGGCCATGCGTTCCAGGCGCTCGAAGTACCACGGAGGGAAGGGCGACCGCGGCGCCTCCGCGCCGTCCGCGTCCGCGGCCCCGGGCAGGGGGTGCATTTCCACCGGGGCGGGGGGCAATGCCGGGTGGTGGCGCCAGGGCCGGCTGTCGTATTCGGCCAGGGCCGCCCGCTTGTCCCGGGGCAGGCCGAGGACCAGGGCCGTGGCATAGATCGCCATCTCGGCGGATAAACGGTGGTACCCGGTGGAGGCCTCGAAGTTGGCGCCGTCGGGGGTGAACTGCCGTTCCACCTCGGCGATCAACTGGCGCACGGCGAAGGCGAGCCAGCGGTCGGTTTCCGCGGTGCGCGGCAGGTAGGCGGCGATGAACACAAGCCCCGCGATCCCGGCCAGATAGTGGTTCGCCCGGTGCGCCTCGCTCCCTTCCGGATTGTTCACGATGTGGCGCCCGTGCGCCTCCACCGCGGCGGTGAATTCGCCCATGAAGGCGGCATCGAAGCGGGCGCCGTGGCGCCGGAACAGGTCGAACGCCAGCAACAGGTTGGCGGCGCGGATCGCCACCTCCATGGTCGAGTACCAGTTGACGCCGAACCGGGGCGGATTGGCGGCGAGAAAGTCGAGGACCTGGTTGCGGAACTCCGACGCATACGTCTCCGGCGCCCCGAAGCCGGCCTCCTTCGCCCGTGCCCCGATGTAGGCCCAGGCCAGTTGGACCAGGTGCTGCAGGCGGGCCAGCTCCCAGGGCACCTTGACGTCGACGCCGGGCTCGTGGCCGAAGCGGATGGTTCTGTACCAGCGGCGTTCGGACCAGCGGTAGCCGGACTTGAAGTCGATCTGCCAGTCGATGGGCCGGTAGTCCGGGTCCGTCAGGCGCCGGATCGCCCGGGCCCGGGCGCGGTTGCCCGGCGACACCGCCGGGGCCGACGGCGCGACCGGAGGATAGCGGTGCCCCTCGAAACCACGGCACCGCATCCCGTGCCCGACCCGCACCCAGCCCGAGCCGAGCAGGTCGAAGCGGTGATCCAGATACCGCCCGGTGACGGCGGCGATGGGTTCCCACTGGGGGGCGAGCACCGCCGCCGCCATCTCCGGCGCGTAACCGCCGGGCGGCCGCGGCTAGCCGGCCTTCACCGGCTCGC
>JADFHR010000302.1 GCA_022567015.1 Pseudomonadota bacterium | reverse complement strand
TACGCGATCTCTATGAGTCATGATCAGCGACCCTTGGTATAAGGAGGTCACAAAGAACACAGGAAACGGGGACCCGGCGCTAATCCGCAAACGCGACCGGGCGCCGGGGGTGAAATTCCGGTGCCGGGCCGTGACAGCGCATTTGTTTTTTTAAAATCCTCTGCGTTCCTCTGCGTCCTCTGCGTTTCGAATTTCAACGCGGAGGACGCGGAGGGACGCGGAGGAGAAAGAACAAACCTGTTCACCACCAAGACACCGAGAACGCCACGGAGAAAAAACATTTCCGTATTATCCGGCGGTCTCCGGCCGATTTCCCTTTGCCGCGACGCCGTTTTGCGGGACATAAGGCCCATGCACCCCGACATCGACCGCGTCACCCGGATCATCCGCGACACCGCCGCCGGCGAAATCATGCCCCGGTTCCGCGCCCTGGCCGCGGGCGACGTTTCCGAGAAGCGCCCCGGCGACCTGGTGACCATCGCCGACACCGGGTCCGAAGCCCGTCTGGCCGCGGCGCTGACGGCCCTCACTCCGGGTTCCGCCGTGGTCGGCGAAGAGGCGGCCGACGCCGATCCGGGCGTCCTCCTGGCCCTCGCCGGGGACGCCCCGGTATGGGTGATCGATCCCCTGGACGGGACGCGGAATTTCGTCGACGGGAAGCCGTGCTTCGCCGTCATCGTCGCCTATTGCCTGGGCGGGCGGACCCTTGCCGCGTGGATTCACGACCCGGTAAACGACGTCACCCAGTGGGCGGCGGACGGGGAGGGGGCCTGGATCGGCGACCGCCGGGTGCGCGTCGCCGCGCCGGCGCCCATCGGCGAGATGAGCGGGTCCCTCGGCAACAGGCTGCGCCAACGGCTGCGCGAACACGCCGGCGGGGCGTTCGCCGGCGCCCGCCTGGTGCGCTACGGCTGCGTCGGCCGGGAATACATGGAACTGGCCGGGGGCCAACTGCACTTCGCCCGCTACGCCGGCCGGATCAGGCCCTGGGACCACGCCGCCGGAGTGCTCCTGCACCGGGAGGCGGGCGGCTTCAGCGCCTTTGCGGACGGCCGTTCGCCCTACCACCCGGCCCCCCGCGTCATGGAGGGAACCCTGTTGCTGGCGCCCGACGAAGCCACCTGGGACGCCCTTCACCGGGCCATCGGCGCGGGCTAAAGTTACACCCACCAGGAACCGGTCGGCTTCCCCCCGGTCCCGGCACAGGAGACGCGCACATGACGGCCACCAAAGCGGCGTTCATCGGCCTCGGCACCATGGGCTATCCCATGGCCGGCCACCTGGCCACGGCGGGCCACGAGATCACCGTCTTCAACCGCACGCGCACCAGGGCCGAGGCCTGGGTGCGTGAGCACGGCGGGCGTCTGGGCGGCACCCCGGCCGAGGCGGCCGCGGGCGCGCACCTGGTGTTCACCTGCGTCGGCAACGACGACGACCTGCGCGTCGTTGTCTACGGCACGGACGGCGCCTTCGCCGGCATGGAAGAAGGCGCGGTCCTGGTCGACCACACCACCGCCTCGGGCTTGGTGGCGCGGGAGGTCGGCCGGGCCGCCGCCAAACGGGGGCTGGGCTTCCTCGACGCGCCGATGTCGGGGGGCGAGGAGGGGGCGAAGAAGGGCATTCTCACCATCATGGTCGGCGGCGCGCCGGAAACCTTCGCCAAGGCCGAGCCGGTGATCGGGGCTTACGCGCGGGCGGTCACCCTGATGGGGCCCGTGGGCAGCGGGCAGCTGACCAAGATGGTCAACCAGATCTGCTGCGTCGGCATCATCCAGGGCTTGGCCGAGGGCCTGAATTTCGCCCTGCGCGCCGGCCTGGACGCGAACAAGGTGGTGGACGTGATCTCCAAGGGCGCCGCCCAGTCCTGGCAGATGGACAACCGGGCGCGAACCATGATCGAGGACAGGTTCGACTTCGGCTTCGCCGTCGACTGGATGCTGAAGGACATGCGCATCGTCCTCGCCGAGGCCGGCGAAAACGGCGCCCAGGTGCCGGTGGCCACCCTCGTCGAAGGGTACCTGGCGCGGCTTCAGGAGCAGGGCGCGGGCCGCCTCGACCACACGGCCCTGATCCGCCTTCTCGGCGAGGCCTGATTAATACCAAGGGTCACTGATCATGACCCGACGAGCCGGCTTACCAAGGCTTTCGGCTAGGAGCGTGCGCTGTGGCGATGCGGGGCATCGCGAAGCGTGCGCGACGCCGTCCGGAAGCCTTGGTAAGCCGCCGTTCCGGTCGCGTATGCGGCGCGTCGGAGGGCGTCGAAAAGTTTCGACTATG
>JADFHR010000131.1 GCA_022567015.1 Pseudomonadota bacterium | reverse complement strand
CCCCGAGGGAGCGGGAAACGCGACCCGCAGGGCGGTCTTGCGAGGCCCCCGGGGGGGACAAGGGGGGGTCCCCCCCGGCTACGGTATGCGGGGGACGCCCCCGCGGCCCCCGGCGTCGTCGCGCGCCGCTTGTGATGCTCCAGCATCACGGCGCGCCGCGCTCCTAGCCGGATGACCTCGCAAGACCGTCGTATGGTGCGCGAAATCGTGAAAGTAAGTACTAGTGGACGTGCCGGCGACCTACAACGACGGACGGACCGCCCTGAGCCGGCCGGTGATCCTCCGCATCGAGGCCGGCGCGCTGGTCATCCTCGATAGCGAAGGCGCCGCCGTCGACCGTTGGCCGGCGGCCGACGTCCACCTCGTCGACAGGCCGGGGCGCGGCCAGCCCGTGCGCCTGAGGTGCGGCTTCGACCGGGACGACCGGTTGACCCTCGCCGACGACAAGGACCTCGATGGGCTGGACCGGCACTGCCCGGGCCTCAGGCGCACCACGCCCGGGTGGAGCCGCTACTGGCGGCCGGTGCTGGTGTGGGGCGCGGCGGCCGTCGTCTCGGTGGTGCTGCTCGTCACCGTGGCGATCCCGCGCTTGGCGCAGGAATTCGCCTTCGCCATCCCCGCCGCCATGCAACAGCGGATCGGCGAGCAGACGGCGGAACAGGTGCTTCGCCTTCTGGCGGCGATCAACAGGAACGAAGACGACACCAACCAGGTGTGCGCCGGCCCGGCCGGCGAGGAGGGCCAGGCCGCCCTTGACGCCCTCGCCGCCAGGCTCGCCGGCGGACTGGACGAGCCGGTCGCGCTCAGCGTACGGGTCGTCGACACCGGCATCGTCAATGCGTTCACCCTGCCGGGCGGGCATATCCTGGTTTTACGCGGCCTGCTCGACTTCGCCGGCAACGGGGACGAAGTGGCCGGCGTGCTCGCCCACGAGATCGGCCACGTGGCGCGCCATCACCCGATCAAGGTGGCGATCGAAATGGCGGGCACGGCGCTTCTCATCGGGCTGCTCATCGGCGACGTCGGCGGCGGCACCGTGATCGCCGGCCTGGGACAACTGGTGCTGACATCGGCGTACACCCAGGAGGCCGAGCGCGAGGCCGACGCGATCGCGACGGAGCTGATGAACGCCGCCGGTTACGACGCCCGGCACCTGGGCGCTTTCCTGGAACGGGTGGAGGCCAGGGAGGGGGAACGGTCGGACGCGCTTGCCTTCTTCGCCACCCACCCCCCTTCGGCCGACCGCGCCAATACGATCCGCACGAACGCCCGCCGGGGCGCCCCGGCCCTCACCGATGCCGAGTGGACGGCGATCCGCGCCATGTGCGCCTGACGGCCGGGCGAGCCGCGGCCCCGGCGCCGGGGGCAGGGTGATTCGGTTTGGCATCGGGGACCTTAACGGACAAACCCTGGATCAATACGGTTTTGTCATTCGACGAGCACCTGGACGCGCTGGACCATGGTGTTGACAACCCCGGCGTAATTCCAGGACTGGTCCACGGACTGCACGGTCCCTTCACTGTCGGTCGCCCGAACGCACAAGCTGTACCTGCCGGGGGCGGCGTTCCATCTGAATGACCATGCCGTCCACGCATGAGGCGAAACCCGCTCGCCCAGCTCCGCCTCCGACCACGTCGAGCCATCGTCCACACTGACCTCCACGCGGGATATGCCCGATCGGCCAGCCCAGGCTTTCCCCGCAAGCGTCACCGGTCCGGCTTCCACCAGGCGGGCCCGGGTGAGGAAATCCGGTATACCCGGAGGCGCCATGAGCGCGCGTACCTTGATCAGTGTCACCGGTTCACCAGGCTCGTCGGCGGTTTGGGAAATTCGATAGTACTTGTCCATCTGGTACCCGTGAAAAGGCTCTCCGATGGCCTCTACACGATCCAACCACTTGACGTTGGTCATACCGTACCAGCCTGGAACTACGAGACGCAGCGGGTAGCCGTGCGGAGGCGACAGGGGCTCACCGTTCATCTGGTAGGCAAGCAGGACATCTTCGCCGGACGCCTCGTCTATGGTCAGGCTCCGTTGATAATACTGGACCTCGTCTCCCTGTACTCCCCGGTCCAGGCCGGTGAACAGGATCTCCACGGCATCGTCACGTAAACCCGCTTCCTCCAGCAGTCCCCGCAGCGGTGTTCCTGTCCATTCGGCGGTCCCGACGGCCTCCAACTGCCATGGAACGCTGATCGCACGCGGACTCAGCAGCGCGCGTCCATTGCCGGCGCATTCCATGGTGACGGCGATGGTAACGGCTGGACGCCGCTTGATTTCCTCAAGGGTCAGGCGCAGGGATTTCGACGTCAGCCCGCCCACCTCCAGGCTCCACTCCTCGACGTCGACGTGCGGAATGTCGAAGTGGATGAGGAGATAATGCATGCGCGTCGGCGTGATCGGGTAGCGAAGCCCCTCCAGGGGCATGCCCTGGTTACGAAAGGCGAGTTGAATTTCTTCCGCGTAGAAACGGTCGTCCGGTGAAAACGGACTGCCGTCGTTAATGGGTGGAAAACGGCTGTCTTGATCCTGCATGGTTAGGCCCCCCCGCGGAAATGCGCTGTCGGCTGTTAACCGGGATTCCCCATGTGAAGTCCTCCGATGGGGTTGATGATGGCTCAATCCCGCCGGATCGTCCACGGTGGCGACGGAGCCCGGTGCAACCGATGAACGGCGATCAAGGCCATGTGCGGCTGAGGGCCGGGCGAGCCGCGGTTTCAGCGAACCTCGGCGTCCTTGGCGGTTCGAATTCAAACGCGGAGGACGCAAAGGGACGCAGAGGGGCGCAGCGAAAAAAACCCGTCAACCAAACCACAGGCAGCAAGGAAAAATGAATTTATCCACCACGAAGGCACCAAGAACACCAAGGAGCAGAGGCCACGCCGGACGGAAAAGCGATCCTCATTCTTGGTGTCCTTTGTGTCTTCGTGGTGTAACCCTCGGCGGTCCTCCGCGTCCTCTGCGTTTCGATTCTTGGCGTGGACGTCCTCGACGGGCGGGCGGGTAGGCACAAGGACGGGAAACGCTACCGTGTCTTTACCGGCGTGTCCGAATGGCCGAGATCGCGGCCGGGCGCCACCCGGTCGCGGACAAGCCGCTTGAGCTCCTTCATCTCCGGGAAGCGGCCCTCATCGGCGCGCGACCACACCGTGTCCTCGTCTACGCGCACGTCGAAGACGCCACCGGTGCCGGGGATCAGCGTCACTCCGCCAAGTTCGCTTTCGAAGGTGGTCAGCAGTTCCTGCGCCGTCCAGGCGGCGCGCAGCAGCCACCGGCACCGGGTGCAATAGGTGATCTCCACCTTGGGCAGGCCGGCCATGGAACCCCTCCCGCGTGGTCGCTCCCAAAGAACAGTGATCTTCCCGTCCCCGGCCAGACCCTTGATTCCCGGTGGGCACGGGGGCACTGTCGCGCCGGCACAGCCCGGGCGGAGGAGAACCCATGGACGCGGACGAACTGAAAAACCTGCAGGCACCCCTGAAGGCCCGATACAAAGACGACCCGGCGACGGCCCTGATCACCCTCCGCGCCGAGGGCCGCCTGGACGGCGACGGCCTGGCGTGTTCGGTGGAGACCGGCAAGGCCCTGGTCGAGGCCGGGCTGCACCCGGCCACCGGGGGCGACGGGACCCAGGCGTGCTCCGGCGACATGCTGCTCCAGGCCCTGGTCGCCTGCGCCGGCGTGACCCTGGGCGCGGTCGCCACCGCCATCGGCGTCGATGTGCGGGCCGGCACGGTGAAAGCCGAGGGCGATCTCGATTTCCGCGGCACCCTCGGGGTGAGCAAGGAGGCGCCGGTGGGGTTCCGCGACATCCGCCTGCATTTCGACCTGGAGACGGACGCGGACGAGGAAAAGCTGGCGACCCTGCTCAAGCTGACCGAGCGCTACTGCGTCGTCTACCAGACCTTGCGCGCCTCCCCCCCGATGACGGTGACCCACCGCGCCGGCTGAGGCGCAACCCCACCGCGCCGGCTGAGGCGCCAACCCCACCGGGCCGCTGTCCCCGGCGCCGGCCGGCGGTATACTCCCCCATGGCCCGCACGCCGTCCACCGGACCTCCGGTCCGCCTGCCCGACGCATCCCCGGTCCGTCTGCCCGACGCACCCCCGGTTCGCCTGCCCGACGCCCCCGCCCTGGTGGCCGGTGTGCGCGGCGCGGCTTGGCTTTCCCCCGACGGCGAGATCGAGACCCTGGCCCTTGACCACGCGGCCCGGCGCCTGGGCGCGGGCCCGCCGCCCCTGGTCTGCCACGCCAGGGCCACCGCCCGGCGGCTGCGGACGGACCCCTTTCCGGCCTGCGACCTGTTGGAGCTGTTCGCCTTCGTGCGCCCGGCCCGGTTCTGCCTGCCCACACCGCGCGGCCTGGCCGAGGCCGTGGGCGTGGCCCTGCCCGGAACCCTGGAGAACGAGGCCGAAAGCCTGATCGCCGCCGCCCGCCTGCTGCTCGGCGAACTGGCCGCCATGGCCGGCCGGCCCGAGGGCGCCCGGGCCCTGGGCGTGGCCTGGGCCATGGCCCGGGGCGGCTGGCCGTGGGGGACGGCGGTGGTGTCCGCCCTCGCCGGCTCCGGTGACTCGCAGGCGCCCCATTCGCGCGCCATGGCCGAAGGCCTGAAGGTGTGGCGCCGGCTGCCGGACTGGGAGGAAGGGGGCGCCGAGGGTGCGCCCGAGAACCGGCCGGTGGAGCCGGACGAGGCCCGCGCCCGGCTGGCCCGGCTGCTCGGCCCCGGCGCCGAGGAACGGCCCGAGCAGGCCGAGTACGCCGCCCAGGTGTGCGCCGCGTTCCTGCCCCGGGAGCGCAGGGACGAGCCCCGCATCGTGCTCGCCGAGGCCGGCACCGGCGTCGGCAAGACCCTCGGCTACATCGCCCCGGCCAGCGTCTGGGCCGAGAAGAACCAGGGAGCGGTGTGGATCAGCACGTTTACCCGCAACCTCCAGCGCCAGTTGGATTCCGAGTTGGACCGCCTGTATCCGGACGCGGACGAAAAGGCGGCGAAGGTGGTCGTCCGCAAGGGCCGGGAGAACTACTTCTGCCTGCTCAATTTCGCCGAAGCGGTGGCCCGGATTCCCGGGCGCGGCGGCACGGAAGCGGTGGCGTTGGGGCTGATGGCGCGCTGGGCCCTGGCCAGCCGCGACGGCGACATGGTGGGCGGCGACTTTCCGGCCTGGCTGGCCGATCTCCTCGGCCGCGGGCTGACGGTGGACCTCACGGACAGCCGCGGCGAGTGCATCTATTCGGCCTGCGACCACTACCGGAAGTGCTTCATCGAGCGCTCGATCCGGCGGGCCCGGCGGGCCCGGATCGTCGTCGCCAACCACGCCCTGGTCATGGTGCAGGCGGCGCGCGGCGGCGACGGGGGGTCCCTGCCCACCCGCTACGTCATCGACGAAGGCCATCACGTTTTCGACGCCGCCGACGGCACCTATTCGGCCCACCTGACGGGGATGGAGGCCGCCGAGCTCAGGCGCTGGATCGTCGGCGCCGAGGACGGCGCGCGGTCGCGGGCGCGCGGCCTGCGCCTGCGTATCGAAGGCCTGGTCGACAACGACGACGCGGGTACGGAGGCCCTGCACGAGGCGCTGAAGGCGGGCCGCGCCCTGCCCGGGCCGGGCTGGCGCCAGCGCCTGGCCGGCGGCACCCCGGTGGGACCGGCGGAGGCCTTCCTCGCCCTCGTCCGCCAGCAGGTCTACGCGCGGGTGCGCGGCGCCGATTCGCCCTATAGCCTGGAGACCGGCACCCGGCCGCCGGTCGACGGCCTGCTCGATGCGGCCGCCGGGCTGGAGGCGGCCCTGGCCCGCCTCGGCCGGCCCCTGGCGGCCCTGTGCCGGGCCCTGAGCGCGCTGCTGGACGTGGAGGCGGACGCGCTGGAGACCACCGAGCGGCGGCGCATCGAGGCCATGTGTAAGAGCCTGGAACGGTGGCGCATTCCCCAGATCGAGGGCTGGCGCGACATGCTCCGGGCGCTGGACGGGGACGAGGCCGAGGAGCCGGCGGAGGGGGATGCCGGAGACGGGTTCGTCGACTGGTTCGGCGTCGAGCGCGCCGGCGGTGACGACAGGGACGTGGGGTTGCACCGGCACTGGGTCGATCCCACCCGGCCCTTCGCCAAGGCCGTGATCGAGCCCGCCCACGGGGTGTTGGTGACCTCGGCCACCCTGCGCGACGGCACCGGCGACGCCGACGCCGACTGGGCGGCGGCGATCCGGCGCACCGGCGCCCATCATCTGCCGTCCACGGCCGTCTGCGCCGCCGTGCCGTCGCCGTTCGACTACGCCGGCCAGACGCGGGTGCTGGTGGTGACCGACGTCGACCGCACCGACGACGCCCAGGTCGCCGCCGCCTACCGCGAGCTGTTCCTGGCCGCGGGCGGCGGGGCGTTGGGGCTGTTCACGGCGATCCGGCGCCTGCGCCGGGTCTTCGACGGCATCGCCGGACCCCTCGACGAGGCGGGCCTGAAGCTGATGGCCCAGCACGTGGACGCCATGGATACGGGCACCCTGATCGACATCTTCCGGGCCGAGGACGACGCCTGCCTCCTGGGCACGGACGCCGTGCGCGACGGCATCGACGTGCCGGGCCGGTCCCTGCGCCTGATCGTCTTCGAACGGGTGCCGTGGCCGCGCCCCGATATCCTGCACCGGGCGCGCAAACGCGCCTTTGGCGGGCGCGCCTATGACGAGATGCTGACCCGGCTGAGGCTCAAGCAGGCCTACGGGCGGCTGGTGCGCCGCGCCAGCGACCGCGGCGTCTTCGTGCTGCTGGACAGGGCGCTGCCGACCAGGCTTACCGGCGCCTTCCCCGATGGCGTGGAGGTGCGCCGGATTGGCCTGGCGCAGGCGGTGCGGGAGACCAGGGCGTTCCTGGCGGAGGGAGAACCATGACCAACCTCAGCGGACAAACGATCGGCATCGTCGGGCTCGGCCTGATGGGGCGGCCCATGGGCCGGAACCTGATGGCGGCGGGGGCGCGTCTCGTCGTCCACAACCGCTCGCCCGGGCCGGTCGGGGAGATGGCGGCCGACGGCGCGGTCCCGGCGGACAGTCCCCGTGCCGTCGCCGAGGCGGCGGAGACCGTGATTGTCATGGTCGCCGATACCGCCGCCGTGGAAGCGGTCATCTCGGGCGCGGACGGCGTCGTCGCCGGCGTGCGCCCGGGCAGCCTGGTCATCGACATGGGGACGACGGCGTTCACCGCCACCCAGGAATTCGCCAGGCGGGTCGCCGATGCCGGCGGCGATTACGTGGACGCGCCCGTTTCCGGCGGCACCGTGGGGGCGGAGGCGGGGGCGCTGACCATCATGGCCGGGGGGACGGAGGCGGCGTTCCAGCGCGCCGGGCCGGTGTTCGAAGTCCTCGGCGGCCGCGTCACCCATGTCGGCGGCACCGGCACCGGCCAGGTGGCCAAGGCGGCCAACCAGGTCATCGTCGGGCTGACCATCGGCGCCGTGGCCGAGGCCCTGACCCTGGCGCGCCGCGCCGGCGCCGATCCGGCGAAGGTGCGCCAGGCGCTCGGCGGCGGGTTCGCCGATTCCCGTATCCTGGAGTTGCACGGCCAGCGCATGATCGACGGCGACTTCCGTCCCGGCGGCAGGGCGACGATCCAGCGCAAGGACATGGCCCAGGCCCTGGAGCTGGCCGCCGGCCTGGGCCTCGAGCTGCCGGCGACGAGGCTCAACATGGGGCTGTACGACGAACTCATCGCCGCCGGTTCGGGCGACCTGGATCACGCGGCGCTGGTCAAGGTGATCGACCGCGGCTGATGGGGGAATTCGGAAATGCCGCCAATGTGGCCTAACGGCCATGGGGGGGCTCCTGCCTGCGCGAAGCCGGAGCTTCGCTTCGGCGAAGGCAGTCCGCCCCCCTACCCCCGCCAAGGGTTTTAAACCCCTGGACCCCTTCGATTGGGTTCCAAGGGCCGTTGGCCCTTGGTCGGGATCAAAAGGGGCGACGCCCCTTTGACCTCATTTGCCGATGATCATCCACATGTTGTCGCTGGTCGGCAAATGGTCCATGAGGGTGAACCGGCGGACGGCGAAGCCGCAATCGCGCACCATGGTCCGCAGCGACGACGGGGTAAAATAATTCAGGTGGTCGGGAAACCGGAAACCGCACCAGTTCCTCCCCGTGACCATGCGGTTTACGCACCCGTAATTGGGCACCTTGATGACCGCGACGGCGTTGTCGTCCATGCACCGGAAGAGCTCGTGTAAAACCTCCTTCGGCTTCAGCTCGTGCTCCAGGTACGAGCGCAGGGTGGCGGCGGAGAAATAGTTGTCGGGAAAGGTTTTCAGGCCGGTGACGCAGGGGGCGTTGACCACGTGGCCGCCCCGACGCTCGAAGACGGCGTTGGCCCTGTGCGCGAGGGTGGCGGAAATCTCGATGCCGAACGGCACGAAACGTTCGCTCAGATCGTGCGCCGGACCGCCATCGCCGCATCCCAGATCGAGGACCCGTCCGGGCCGGGCGTACCGTTCGATCAACCGCGCCGCATTCTTTCTCGGAAACAGATGCAGGCGTTTCCTGGTCAGGGCGCTGAACCTGTACGAAATCGGCCGTGATCGCGCCCTCCTCTTCTCCTCCGCCTTGGACGTTTTTTCCCATGCCATGTTGGAGAGGAGCTCCTCGTAGGCAACGGATTTCTCAAGGTAGATGAAGGCGCACCGCGCGCACGCCGTCATGTCCCAGGTATGCGGACAATAGGGGATCTTTTCCGACCCCTGGTTGTCGTGCCCGCAGTTCGGGCATAGCCGGAAGATGACCTTCACGTCCCCGAAATCGAGCGTTTCCTGGTCTGTGGTTCGATCGTTCAACCGCCCATCCCCCGGACCAACCCGGTTTCCGCCGCCGCCGGGCGTCCCCGGCCGCAGGCCTGCTTCTCCATTGTAGGGCGGCTTGGCCCGGTGGTCACGGCGTCCGTATATATTCGAGAAGTCACAAACATTGTGACTTCTCTGGACTCCCTCAAGCGCCGGGCGGGCGCATCCGCGCCCTTGGCTCGCCCCGGGGGCGCCCCCCGCATTTCCAGTGCCCGGGGGGAAACCCCCCGGTGGCCCCCC
>JADFHR010000301.1 GCA_022567015.1 Pseudomonadota bacterium | reverse complement strand
AAGCCGCCGTTCCGGTCGCGTATGCGGCCCGTCGGAGGGCGTCGAAAAGTTTTGACGATGCGGGGCATCGCCTGCAACATTTCTCCTGCCCGACGAGCCGCCTACGCGATCTCTATGAGTCATGATCGGCGACCCTTGGTATTAGCTGATAAAGGCCACTAGCCGGCCATGTTCGGAAAGCTTCTCATCGCCAACCGCGGCGAGATCGCGTGCCGCGTCGTGCGCACGGCGAAGGCGCTGGGATTGCGCACGGTCGCCGTCTTCTCGGAAGCCGACCGGGACGCCTTGCACGTGGCGGCGGCGGACGAGGCCGAATGCATCGGCCCGGCGCCGGCCGCCGACAGTTATCTGAACATCGACGCCATCGTCGAGGCGGCGCGCCGGTCCGCGGCCGAGGCCGTGCACCCGGGCTACGGGTTCCTGGCCGAGAACGCCGACTTCGCCGAGGCCGTGGAAAAGGCCGGGCTGGTCTTCGTCGGGCCGCCCGCCGGGGCCATCCGCGCCATGGGCGACAAGTCCGTGGCCAAGGCCATCATGGAGAAGGCCGGCGTGCCCGTCGTGCCCGGGTACCACGGCGCCGGGCAGGATCTGGCCACCCTCGGCAAGGCGGCGCAAAAGATCGGCTACCCGGTGCTGGTCAAGGCGTGCAAAGGCGGCGGCGGCCGGGGCATGCGGATCGTCGAGGACCCGGCGGCGCTGAAGGCGGCGGTGGCGGCGTGCCGGCGCGAGGCCAGGGCGGCCTTCGGCGACGGCGCGCTGCTGGTGGAAAAGTACCTGTCCCGGCCGCGCCACGTGGAGGTCCAGGTATTCGCCGATTCTCACGGCAACGCGGTGCACCTGTTCGACCGCGACTGCTCCATCCAGCGCCGCCACCAGAAGGTGATCGAGGAAGCCCCGGCGTCGGCGCTGCCCGGCCGGCTCAGGGACGAGATGGCCGAAGCGGCGCTGGCGGCGGCCAGGGCCATCGGCTACGTCGGCGCGGGAACGGTGGAATTCCTCTTTGCCGAGGACGGCCGCTTCTACTTCATGGAAATGAACACCCGGCTCCAGGTGGAGCACACGGTGACCGAGATGCTGGTGGACGCGGATCTGGTGGCGTGGCAACTGGCGGTCGCCGCCGGGGAGACCCTGCCCCGCCGGCAGGGCGAGCTCGAGGCGGCCGGCCACGCCATCGAGGCGCGCCTGTACGCCGAGGACCCGGAGCGGGATTTCCTTCCCTGCGGCGGGCGGCTGGAACGGTTCCGCCTGCCCGACCTGGACGGGTACGCCGGAAGCGTCAGGATCGACACCGGGGTGCGCGAGGGCGACGACATCCCCATCCATTACGACCCCCTGATCGCCAAGGTGATCGTGTGGGGCGAAACCCGCCCCCGCGCCGTCCAGCGCCTGGGCCGGGTGCTGGCCGACATCCAGGTGGCGGGTGTGGTCACCAACCTCGATTTCCTGCGCGCCATCGCCGCCCATCCGGCCTTCGCCGCCGGCGACGTGGACACCGGGTTCATCGACCGGCACCTGGCCGGCCTGCTGGCCAGGGAGGAAGCGGCGCCGGAGCGGATGCTGGCGCTGGCCTGCCTGGAGGTGCTGCTGGGCGGCGCCGCCGAGGCCCGCCGGGCGGCCCTCCGGTCGGCCGATCCCCAGTCCCCGTGGCACCTGACCAACGGCTGGCGGCTCAACGAGGACAGCCGCCACGTGCTCACCTTCGTCGACGGCGCCGCCGAGGTGGCGGTCCCCGTGCGGTACCGGGGCCGGGGGTTTCTCCTGGAGCTGCCGTCGGGGCCCATGGCCGCGGGCGGCGAGATCGACGACGCCGGCACCCTGATCGCCGATCTCGCGGGGACGCGCATTCAGGCGACGGTGTCCCGGCAGGGCTCCCAGTTGACCGTCATCGCGTTTGGCACCCGTCACACCCTCACCGTCGTCGACCCGGCGGCCCTGGCCGCGGGGCAGGAGGCGCCGGCCGCCGGACTCACCGCCCCCATGCCGGGCAAGGTCGTCCAGGTCGAGGTCAAGCCCGGCGCCCGCGTCCGGCGCGGGGCCACCCTTGTCGTGCTGGAGGCGATGAAGATGGAACACGCCATCACCGCCCCGGCGGACGGCACCGTGGTCGAGGTCCATTTCCGGCCCGGCGATCAGGTGGAGGAGGGGGCGGAACTGCTGTCCTTCGACGACGATGAGGATTCGGCCTAGTGGCCTGTATCAGCTAAAGTGCACCCCTACGATCGCTTTTCCCGTTTCCTCGGTAGGAGGGGAGGCGCAGGCGATGGCGGCCCATCGGCAAGCCTTCCCGACGCCCCGGGGGGCCACCGGGGG
>JADFHR010000130.1 GCA_022567015.1 Pseudomonadota bacterium | reverse complement strand
CTCTATGGGTCATGATCAGTGACCCTTGGTATTAGGGCCGAAAACCTTGGTAAGCCGGCTCGTCGGGTCATGATCAGCGCTCCTTGGTATGAGGTCCGCGGCGCGCCGGCGCGTCGGCCTGCCTTCGCCGAAGCGAATCTCCGGCTTCGCGCAGGCAGGCGTCACCCGTCCCCCGGTTTCGCCTCTTTGAGTTTCAGGGCGGCGGAATTGATGCAGTAGCGCTGGCCGGTCGGCGCCGGGCCGTCGGGGAAAACGTGGCCCAGGTGGGCGTCGCACCGGGTGCACAGCACCTCGTCGCGGGCCATGCCGAGGCTGTCGTCGGACCCGGTGGCGACCGCGTCCGCGGAGACGGGGGCAAAAAAACTCGGCCAACCGGTGCCCGAGTCGAACTTGGCCGCGGAGCCGAACAGGGCCGCCCCGCAGCAGACGCAGTGGTAGGTGCCGGGGATCTTGCAGGCGTTGTATTTGCCGGTAAAGGGGCGCTCGGTGCCCTGCTGCCGGGTCACGGTGAACTGCTCCGGCGTGAGCTGCCTGAGCCATTCCGCATCCGGCTTGCGAACCTTCCCTTCCTTCACTACACGGCGCTCTTCATCGACCACGCGGATCGAAGTCTCTATCTATCGACACGTCCAAACCCACAAAATGTTTCATGGTTGTCCTCCTATTGCACAGCTTGCCTGGGGCAGACCATTCCGACCCCGTATTCGCCAGCTTGGAGGACAACCACTTCCTCGTCACGCGTTCACCGTCTCTTCAATGTCCCCGGCCCGGTTTCCGATTTGCTACTCTGCGCCCTCCGCCTCTTGGTACTGGAAGGCGATCTCATGCCAAGCCGAGAAATACCAGTATCGCCCGGTTCAAACGCACAACATCCTCGTCATCGAGGCGTCCGATCCGCTCCCCAAGCCTCTCCTTGGAAACCGTGGTGAGTTTATCCACCATCAGTCGCGAGACGGACCGCAGACCGTTCCGGTCGCTCGGCGTAACGGGGAGGCGGAACAGGGGAGCCTCGGTCGCGTCGGTGGTGAAGACGCAGACCGTGACCGAGGCGGTGGCGTCGAACCGATCGTCCTGGACGATGACGGCGGGACGCGGCTTACCGGCGTAGCCGGCGCCGGACACCGTCCACACCTCGCCGCGCTTCATGCCCCTCCCAAGTCGGAGATCGCGTCGATGAAGTCCTGATCCTCTTGGGCGAGCTCGCTTTGCGCCACGGCGAGAGACTGGCGGTGGGCCTCGGTGCGGAAGGCCGCCGTGCGGGTGTCGGGAACCCAAATCTGGATCGGCCTGAGGCCGCGGGCGCGCATGCGTTCACGATAGGTCCGTACCTTGTCGCGCGAGCTACGCTTCCTGTTGCCATTCGCCGTCATAGGTTAGCCTCGGATTAGGGTTACATGTAACCTAGTCTGGGCAACGGGCGGATGCAAGACCGAACCGGATCGTTCGACCCGTGCCTCTCTCGCGTAAGGGGCCGCTCCTCGAACCCGTGGAACGCGGCCTTGCACGCGCACCATCATGCGCTCCCTCAGAAACCACACCAGGCCTTGGCCACCCGCCCGTAGGCCTCGACCGCCTGCCCGATGCGCTCGACATGGCAGTATTCGTCGGTCTGGTGGGCCATCGCCGCTTCGCCGGGGCCAAGGATGACGGTGGGCACGCCGCCGTACGCCGGGCTGAGGACCGAGGCGTCGGTGAAATACGTGGCGGTGTGAACGCCCGGGGGCTCGCCCAGGATGTCGGTCATGACGGCGAAGACGTCCTCCATCCACGGATCGTGCGGGTCCGTCCACACCCCTTCCACGTCGACCAGGGGGCGGAGCTCCACGTCCCCGCCCAGGTCGGAAGCGAGCATGTCGCTCAGGCTTTCGTGGGTCTGGCCGGGAACGGTGCGGATATCGATGGTGATAACGGTTTCGTCGGGAACCGAGTTGATGTTCAGTCCGCCGCGGATCGTGCCCACGTTCAGGGTCGGCTTGCCGAGATGGGGATGGGGCGCCACGTTGAAGCCGAAGTCCTCCAGCTTGCGCACCGCGCGGGCCGCCTTGTAAATGGCGTTGACCCCCTTTTCCGGCATCGATCCGTGGGCGGTCACGCCCCGGATCCTGGCTTCCAGCCACAACGCCCCCTTGTGGCCGACGTAGGGTTGGTTGGAGCTCGGCTCGCCGACGACGATGGCCCCGGCCCGGCCCAGGACCCCGCCCAGACGGGCCAGGTGGTAGGCACCCTCGCACCCGGTCTCCTCGCCGGCGGTGATGACCAGGACCAGGCCGCCGGCGGGCCGGGACAACCGGGCCAGACCGAGCGCGGCGATGACGAAGGCGGCGACCCCGCTCTTCATGTCGCTGGAACCCCGGCCGTAGAGCCTGGCGTCCTCGATCTCGCCGCTGAACGGGTCGCCGCGCCACGGCTGGGCGCCCAGGGGCACGGTGTCGATGTGGCCGGTGAAACAGAGCGGCGGCTTGTCGCCGCTGCCCGGCAGCCGGGCGATCAGGCTGGTCCGGGCCTCGGCGAATTCGTGGTACCCGACCTCGAATCCGCCGTCCTCGAGAATGCGGCCCAGGTGCTCGGCGCAGGACCGTTCCCGGCCGGGCGGATTGATCGTGTCGAACCGCAACAGTTGGCGGGTCAACTCCAAGGCGGATGGTGGGGCGGGCATGGGGTCCTCTTCCCTACGTGATGGACGCGGCGCCCGGCGGGCGCTCAGCCGAAATAGGCCTCATGGACCTCCTTCGTCCGGCCCAGCACCTCGGGCGTGCCGTGGGCGACCACGCGCCCCTTGGAGAGCACATAGCCGTAATCGGCGATGGCAAGGGTCTGGCGGACGTTCTGTTCGACAAGGAACACGGTAACGCCCTGTTCGTTGATGCGCTGGATGGTGTTGAAGTTCTCCTTGACCAGGATCGGCGACAGCCCGAGCGACGGCTCGTCCAGTAAAAGAAGCTTGGGCGCGCCCATCAGGCCGCGGCCTATGGAGACCATGGCCTGCTCGCCGCCGGACAGGGTGCCGGCGACCTGTTCCTTGCGTTCCTTCAGTTGTGGAAAGGTCTCGTACACCTGATCGAGACGCCCGCGCACGACGTCGGCCGAGGGTTCCTGATACCCGCCCAATCGCAGGTTTTCCTCCACGGTCAGCTTGGGGAACACCTTCCGGCCCTCGGGGATGCAGGCGATTCCGGTGGCGATGATCTTGTGGGTGGGGAGGCCCGTGAGCTCGGTGCCGTCGAAGACGATGCGGCCGCGGTTGGGCGGCGTCAGCCCAAGGATGGAGCGAATGAGCGTCGACTTGCCGGAGCCGTTCGAGCCCAGGAGACAGGTGATCTTGCCCGGCTCGCCCCTGAGCGAGACGTCCTCGAGGACGTTGGCCTTGTCGTAGGCGGTGTACACGCCCTCGACAATCAATGCGTTCCCGTCGCCGCCGCTCATTGGATCCCCAGATAGGCTTCCTGCACCAGCCTGTCCTCCGCTACTTCGCGATAGGGGCCCTCGCAGATCTTCTGGCCGAAGTTGAGGACCACGCAGGTGTCGGTGATGCGCTCGATGACGCCCATTTCATGCTCGATGATGATGATCGTCAAATCCTCCAGGCGCCCCTTGATCTCGAGAATGTCGTCCATCAGCGCCTTCGTCTCGTCGTGGGTCATGCCGGCCGACGGCTCGTCGAGCAAAAGAAGCTTGGGCCGGCTGATCAGGGCGCGGCAGATCTCGATGCGCCGGCGGTCGATCATCGGAAACGTGCCGACCGCCTCGAACATGCGGTCGGCCAGGGGCGGGTCGAACACCTTCACCAGGTCCCGGGCGCGTTCGAAATTCTCCTCGAACTGCCGCTTGAAGTCCTTGCGCGCGACCAGGTTGAACCACAGGCCCTGGTCCAGCCGCATGTGATTGCCGACCATGACGTTGTCGAAAACGGACAACGACAACGACAGCCGCGAACGCTGGAAGGTACGGGCGATCCCGGCCCGGTAGACGGCCTGCGGCGAGAAATCCGTGATGTCCTTGCCGTCGAATTCGACGACGCCGCCGCTCGTCGGATAGATGCCGGTGACGACGTTGAAGAACGTTGTCTTGCCCGAACCGTTGGGGCCGATCAGGCCGAGGATCTCTTGCGGGCGGACCGCCATATCCAGCGAATCCACGGCGATCAGGCCGCCGAACCGCTTGCTCACGTCGCGGGAAACCAGAAGGCCGTCCGCCGCGCCGGTCATTTGGGTTGCCACCCCGGCAGGTAGGTCCTGAGCGGCCGCGGCAAAAGGCCCTCGGGGCGGAACAGCAGGATGAGGATGACCATGGCGCCGAACAGCAGGAACCGGTACTCCTGGATGACCTGCAGCTTCTCCGGCACGATGATCAGAATCGTCGTCGCCACCACCAGTCCCCACGGATTTCCGATCCCGCCGAGCAGGATGATGGACACCAGGATCAACGAATCGCCGAAGGTGAAATTGGTCGGCGCGATGAAGCCAAGCATCATGGCGTAAAGGGCGCCGGCCACGCCGGTGAGAAAATTGCCCAGGGTAAACGCGGTGATCTTCCAACGCGTAATGTTGAGGCCGAAGCACGCCGCCGCCGTTTCGTCGAGGCGAAGGGCGTCCAGATTGAGGCCGACCCACGAGCGTTCCAGCCGCCTGACGAAGGTGAAGGCGAGGGCGAGCACGATCAGCCCGACCACGATGTAGTTGACATAGAAGGCGATCTCGAAATTCTCGCCGATCTCGATGTCGTCGTTGAACTCCCAGCCGAGCACGTTCATGCCGTCGACGGGCAGGCCCTGGGGACCGCCCAGGGTGTCGTTGACCTCGAGGAAGATCTTGAACAGAAGGGCGAAGGCGATGGTCACCACGGCGGAGTAGTGGCTTCGGGTGCGCAGCACGGGCAGGATCAGGAGCGAGCCGACGACCGCCGCCATGACGCCGCCGGCGACGAGGATGAGAAGATGGGGCACAGCGGTGTTCTTGGTCAGCACCGCGGCCGTGTAACAGCCGACGCCGAAGAACGCCGCGCCGGCGAAATTGAGCACGCCGGCGTACCCGAACTGGAGGTTCAGCCCCAGACACGCGATGACATAGATGATCACCGTCGCCATCAGCAGGAGGATGAAATGGTCCTCGTAGAAAAACCCGGTCACCGCCAGGACGGCCAGGATGATGACCAGGTTCATGGCGTTTTCCCGTTCGGCGAAGCTGCGCCCGATGCGGGCCATGCCGCCGAACCGGGCGGCCGCAAGAACCGCGACCACGCCGGCCACCAGGAGCGCGGCGATGGCGGCCTGGGATTCCACGGCGAGCAGCAGGATCACGTAGACCGTCACCGCCACGGCGCTGCCGATGCCGGGCAGCAGGACGGCGAACATGGCGCGCGCCCGACTCATCGCGCTACACGCGCTCGCTGATCTTTTCGCTGATCAGGCCCGTCGGCCGCCAGGCCATGATGAGAATGATGACGCCGAAGGCGAACACGTCCTTGTAGGCGCTGGCAAAGGGCATGGCGAGGACGCCGATGGTTTGCAGGGCGGCAAACAGGAAGCCGCCGATGATGGCGCCGTAAATGTTGCCCAGGCCGCCGACGATGGCCGAGGAGAAGCCGATGACGCCGAGCAAAAGGCCCATGGCGAAATTGATCTCGCTGTAATACAGGCCGTGAAGGATGCCGGCGAAGGCGGCAAGCCCGGAGCCGATGGCAAAGGTCACGAGGACGATAAGGGTGAAGTTGATGCCCATGGTCTTGGCCGTTTCCTCGTCCTGGGCAACGGCGCGAATGGCGAGACCCAGCTTGGTCTTGTTGATCACCAGATGAATGCCGACGATGACCGCCAGCCCGGCCAGCAGCAGCATCACGCTGTCGACCCTGAGGGTGAAATTGCCGAAGGAATACGCCGTGGTGGGCAGCAGGGGCGGGAAGCGCTGGGGATTGGCCCCGAGCGGGTAAAAGAGCCGGACGGCCTCGCGCAGCACGGTCCCCAGCATCAGGGTCAGCAGCAGGGTGTTCAGGGCCGGCGCCGCCTTCAGCGGCAGCACCAGGTAGCGGGCGATCACCGCGCCAAGCCCGGCCATGCAGGTGGTCGCCACCAGCAGCACGATCACCACCTGCGCCGGGGCCCAGGAGACGCCGATCGCGCTCAGCCCCAGGTAGGTGGCGAGGCCGGTGAACGCGCCCACCGTCAGCACGTCGCCGTGGGAGAAATTGATGACGTTCAGCACCCCGAAAAACAGGGTGAAGCCGACGGCGACGAGGGCGTACATCATGCCCAGCATCAAGCCGTTCATGACGTACTGGCCAAACAGCCCGACATCCATGGGATGAGCCTTGTGGTCCGGAATTCGATAAAGGACGCCGCGGGCGGACGGGCGGCCGGGCCAACGCCCGGCCGCCCGGAAACTGCCTCGGGTCCTACATGCCTTTCAGCTTACGCAAACCCTTGGCGTACTCGCTGTCCTCCCAGACCGTCCATTTGCCGTCCTGGGCCACGTACTTGGTGATCACCGCGATGGTGTTCTGGCCGTGGTCGTCGAAGTCGACCTTGCCGGTGATCGAGTCCGCCGCGTTGGCGCCCCTGACGTTGTTCAGGGCGTCGCGGACCTTCTTGCGGTCGGGCCCCACCGCCTCGATGGTGTCCAGGATCAGGCTCATGGCGGTGAAAGCGAAGGCGCCGTACGCCTCGGGAGGATCCGAATACCCCTGCTTTTTGTACTGCTCGAGGAAGAACTTGCCGCCCGGCAGCTTTTCCGTCGGCGCCCCTTCACGGAAGGCCAGCACGCCTTCGGCCAGGGGACCGGAGCCCTTGAGGAAGGTATCCGAGACGATCCCGGACGTGCCCTCCAACAGGGCCTTGAGGCCCAGCTTTTCCATCTGCGCGAGGATGCGCACGCCGATGGGCGTCAGGCCGCCGAAATAGATCACCTCCGGATTGAGGGACTTGATCTTGGTAAGCTCGGCCGTGAAGTCCTGCTGGTCCGACGTGACGCCGAAGGTGCCCAGGATCTTGCCGCCGTTTTCGATCAGGAACTTGCTGAAATATTTATTGTGGCCTTTGCCGTAGTCGGTGGTGTCGTGGATGATGGCCCAGGTCTTGTACCCCAGCCCGGTCATGAACTTGGCGGCCGTTTCGTTCTGGTTGATCATGGTGCCGTTGACGCGATGCACTTCCTTGTAATCGTTGCCGTACGTGATGTCGGGAAGTACCGCGCCCCAGACGATGATCGGCAGGCCGAACTTGTGATAGACGTCGACCGTGGTGATGGCCACCGCCGAGCAGTAATGGGTGGCGGCGGCGATGACGTCCTTGTTGGCGCCCAGTTTCGTCGCCGCCAGGACGCCGATGTTGGGCTTGCATTCGTCATCGAGCACGATGAGCTCGTATTCGTACTTGGCCTTGGGGTCGGCGTTGCGCAGGCGCACCGCCAGGTCGGCGGAATTGCGGCCGCCGATGCCGTTCGACGACGTGCCCCCGGTCAGCGGTCCGATGAAGCCGACCTTGACCTTCGGCTTGGCGTCGACCGACGTGGACGCCAGGCCCAACGCCAGCGCCGCCGCGAAGACGGCCACGTGGCGGAACCGTATTGCTGTCATGGTGATATCCCTCCCATGGTGCGCCCCCACGCGCTAAGCGGGGAACGGATGCGTTTTCGCCGCTTTTCCTCGGTCCAGCGGCGTTTCCTCGACGTCGGCAGATGCTAGGCAGTCCGCCCGGGCTTTGCAAGGGCGTCCCCGGCGTCTCCATCCCACCGGCCTGGCGGCCGCCGGGTGCGGGCGTCCCCGGCCATGATGTGTTCGTCGGGACACTTCCGGTATTTCCGGGGGCCGGGTCACCGCCCGGGCCTTAGACACTTCCCTCGCGGGGATTGAAGATGCGCGGTGGCAACGGGGGCCTTTTCTGCGGCGGCATCGGCGGCGGGAAGATCTCGACGTTGAGATCGCCCCATTCCTCGAGGCTTCTCCGGTAAAACGGGTTCTTAAGGACGATCGTCGAATTCTGCCGCACCGCGTCGTCGACCGCGTCCTCCAGCCTCTCCGCCAGTTTCAGGTTCCACGGGACGACGTAGTAACGGGGCTCGACCGACCCGGCGAGGAGCAGCCACAGATAGATCGATTCCCCTTCGTGCAGGCTGATGCCGAGCAGGACCGCCTTCTCTGCGTTGCGCTCGTACCATTCGAAGCTCATCGGCTTGGGCTTGCTCAGCATCTCGATCAACTGCATGTAGACAATGGGGATGAAGAGCGCGGTGATGATGACCGCGAGCACCCTGACCCGGGTAATCCGCGGGGCCCAGATGGCGATACTCGCAAGCGCCGCGGCGACTCCCGTCGCGCCGGCAAAGACATAGAACAGGATATCCATCAGTTCCCCCCCGTGATCAGCGGCCGTCGAAGGGTGTTGACACTGCCCGGCACCAACGCGCCGTCGGCGGTCAAGCGGAAGCGGAAGGCCGTCTCTTCCTGATTGTGCCGGGTCAGCTCGACGACGGTTTTGAGAATTTGCCGCGTGTCCTCCAGCCCTTGCTTGACGCTGACGACCACGTTCACGGGCACGGTGGTATTTTGCGGCAGAGGCCCGTACATGTGCACGTTGACGATGTATTCGCCCGGAGGGATGCCGCGGCTGTACGAGATCTCGTAGTTTTCGTCCGTGGCATCTCCCTCCGAACCCAGATCATCCCTGAGCAGGTTGAAGGTGTGCCCCCCCAGGTTCCAGAAACCGACGGGCATCTCGCGCGGCGCCTGTACCCACAGGTCGACGTCCACGGGCATGTTGGTCGGCCAATGGATTTCGACGATGACGTTGCCCGGAGCCGTCTGTTCCTCGGCCGCCTTTTTCGCCGAGGTGATGTGCGGCAGCAGCATGATCACCATTGCCACGAACCCGATGAGCGCGAGGAGAATGACGTCGCGGAACACCGTTCCCCAGGTGTCGTCGTCCTCGTCAAGGTAGTCGAGTCCCTGCACGGCCTTATACCAAGGAGCGCTGATCACGACTCATAGAGATCGCGTAGGCGGCTCGTCGGGCAGGAGAAATGTTGCAGGCGATGCGGTGCATCGTCAAAACTTTTCGACGCCCTCCGACGGGCCGCATACGCGACCGGAACGGCGGCTTACCAAGGCTTTCGGACGGCGTCGCGCACGCTTCGCGATGCCCCGCATCG
>JADFHR010000129.1 GCA_022567015.1 Pseudomonadota bacterium | reverse complement strand
CTGCCTGGAAACCCGGGGCGGCGAGGTTTCCGCCCGCGCCCGGGCGGCGGCGCTGGGGAACGCCTACCTGGCCCTGGACACCACCGGGCGGGAACGGTTCCTGCGCGTCCTGGCGGAGGACTTCGACGTCGATTCCGGCGACGTCGACGCCGCCGTCGAAGCCCTGCGGCGGGCCGACGGCAAGGACGCCCGGCGGGACGCCGAACAGGTCCTGCGCAGGACCCTGGAGGCGCCCCGGGTACGGCTCTTGACCCAGTTCAACGCCCTCCCCGAAGGGATCAAGTTCCTCGTCGACATGCGCGCCGAGGTGCTTGCGTTGATGCGCCCCGAACCGGCGTCGCGGGCCCTGGAAGCCGATCTCAAGGCCCTGCTCACCACCTGGTTCGACGTGGATTTCCTCGATCTCAGGCGGATCACCTGGGATTCAGCCTCCGCCGCGCTGCTCGAGAAGCTGATCGGGTACGAGGCCGTGCACGCCATCGAAAGCTGGGACGACCTCAAGAACCGGCTCGATTCCGACCGCCGCTGCTTCGCCTATTTTCATCCGCGCATGCCCGATGAACCGTTGATATTCGTCGAGGTGGCGCTGATCGACGGAATGGCGGACAACGTGCAGACCCTGTTGGACGAATCGGCGCCCCTGGAGGACCCGAAGACCGCCGATACGGCCATCTTCTACTCCATCTCCAACGCCCAGAAGGGGCTCGCCGGCATCAGCTTCGGCCATTTCCTGATCAAGCGGGTCGTCGACAGCCTCGCCGGCGAGTTCAAGGGTCTCAACACGTTTGCCACCTTGTCGCCGATTCCGGGGTTCCAGGCGTGGCTGGACCAGATACTTTCCGACGGCGAACCCAGGTTGTTGCTGCCCTCGGAACGGAGGGCGCTGAAGGCCGCCCGCGGCAGCGCCCGCGGCGCCAAGGGTACCCTGAAAGCCCTTCTCTCCACCCCCGACTGGCACGCCGACGAGACCGCCTCCCAGGCCCTCAGGGCTCCGCTGATGCGGCTGTGCGCACGCTATCTGGTGGACGAGAGGCGCCCGGGCGGCGAGGTCCTCGACCCGGTGGCCCACTTCCACCTCAGCAACGGGGCCCGCATGGAGCGGCTGAACTGGATGGGCGACCGGTCGGCGAGGGGCCTGGAGCAATCGGCGGGAATGATGATTAACTACCTCTATAAGCAAAGCGAAATCGATGAAAACCATGAGGACTACACGTCTTCGGGCCGGGTCGCCGCATCGTCGGGCATAAGACACCTGCTGAAGGGCTGACGCGCCAGGGGAAATGTGATGGCGAAGGGGTATATCCGGGCGGCCGGGGCCGGCCAGGGGGACGCGATTGACAGGAGTCGCGATTGGTATCAGAGTCGCGGCCCCGCTGGGTACCCCGGGGAAATCGGCGGGCGTGGTGGAACTGGTAGACACGCAGGTTTTAGGAACCTGTGACGCAAGTCGTGGGGGTTCAAGTCCCTCCGCCCGCACCAGATTCACATCCGTAGATTGTTCGACTTCAGCACACGGCCGGCCGTTTCCAGAAATGACTCTGTAGGGAATAGCGGGCTTTTTGATTGGCACATCCATGGACGTTACGGAAACCAAGGCCGAGGGGCTGAAGCGCGAGTTCAAGATCGCCGTTCCCGCCGCCGAGATCGAGGAGCAGCTTGCCAAACGCCTGAAAGAGTTGGCGAACACCGTCACCATTCCGGGGTTCCGTCCAGGCAAGGCGCCGGTCTCCCTGTTGCGCAAGAAGTACGGTTCTTCGGTCATGGGCGAGGTTTTGGAACAAACAGTCAATAACTCGTCGATGCGGATCATGTCGGAGCGCAGCCTGCGGCCCGCCATGCAGCCAAAGGTGGAAATCACGTCGTTCGAGGAGGGTACCGACCTGGAATACACCATGGCGGTGGAAGTGCTCCCCGACATCGAACCCGTCGATTTCTCGGCCATCCGCCTGGAACGGCTGGTGGCCAAGGCGGACGAAGCGGAGGTCGAAAAAGCCCTTGAACGCCTGGCCGACGCCCACAAGTCCTCGGAGCCGGTCAGCGGCGGGCGCAAAAGCGCGAACGGGGACATCGTGATCATCGATTTTACCGGCACGGTGGACGGCAAGGAGTTCCCGGGAGGAAAGGCCGACGGCTATTCCCTCGAACTGGGCTCGGAGAGCTTCGTTCCCGGGTTCGAGGAACAGCTGGTGGGCGTCGCCGCCGGCGACCACGTGGTGGTCAAGGTGACCTTCCCCGAACACTATGCGGCCGCCGAGCTTGCCGGCAAGAAAGCGGTGTTCGATGTGGAGGTGAAGGAGTTGCGCCACACCGCTCCGGCGCCCATCGACGACGAGCTGGCGAGGAAGGTCGGGCACGAAAACCTGACCGCGCTGAAGCGCAGTATCGGCGAGGAACACGAGGGCCAGATAAAGAACCTGTCGCGCCTCAGGCTCAAGCGGGCGTTGCTGGACGCCCTCGCCGAGACCCATGACTTCAAGGTCCCCGAGGGCTTGCTGGAGCGCGAATTCGACCCCATCTGGAAACAGTTCGAGGCGCAGCGCGCGGCCGACCCGGATGCCCAGGACGAAGACGATGCGGGCAAGACCGAGGACGCGCACAAGGCCGATTTCCGCGCCATCGCCGAACGCCGGGTGCGGCTGGGCCTTGTGTTGTCCGACGTCGGCCGCACCAACAATATCCACCTGAGCCAGGAGGAAATCGACCGGGCCCTGATGGTGGAAGTGCGCGGCAACCCCGGCCGCGAACAGGCCGTCATCGACCATTTCCGGAACACGCCCGGGGCGATGGAGGGCATCACGGCGCCCCTGTACGAGGATAAAGTGGTGGATTTCATGCTGGAAATGGCCACCATTACCGAAAAAGAGGTGTCGCTCGAGGACCTTATGCGGGACTCGGAAGACGAAACGGAGCCTGCCGGGCAAGCCGGGAAGACGTCCGCGTCCCGCAAGAAGGCGGCGCGGAAGGACAAGAAGGGAACGTGACCTAGTGTCCTATCCCAGAGATTCGTGCACTATACGATCGTTTTTCCCGTTTCCTCGGCAGGAGGGGACGCGGCGGCGATGCGGGGCCATCGTCAAGCGTTCCCGACGCCCCGAGGAGACGGGAAAAGCGACCCGAAGGGCGGTCTTGCGAGGCTCCCGGGGGGGACAAGGGGGGTGTCCCCCCGGCGACGGTATGCGGGGGACGCCCCCGCGGCCCCCGGCGTCGTCGCGCGCCCCTTGTGATGCTCCAGCATCACGGCGCGCCGCGCTCCTAGCCGGAAACCTCGCAAGACCGTCGTATAGCGTACGAATCTCTGGGACAGGGCACTGAGGCCCGCCGGCGGCGCGGCGGAGACGCCGTTGGAAACTCGTGAGAGATAGGAAGACCAGCCAATGAAAGATCCGGTCGAGGCATACACGAACACCCTCGTCCCCATGGTCGTGGAGACGACCAACCGCGGGGAACGTGCCTACGATATCTATTCGCGCCTGCTCAAGGAGCGCATCATTTTTCTTACCGGCGCCGTCGGCGACAATGAAGCCAGTCTGGTCTGCGCCCAGCTTCTCTTCCTGGAATCGGAAAACCCCAACAAGGATATCTCGCTTTACATCAACTCGCCGGGGGGCGTGGTCACCGCCGGCCTGGCCATCTACGACAGCATCGCCTACATCCGCCCCGAGGTCTCCACGGTCTGCATCGGCCAGGCGGCGTCCATGGGGTCGCTCTTGCTGGCGGCCGGCGCCAAGGGCAAGCGGTATGCGCTTCCCAACTCGCGCATCATGCTCCACCAACCCTCCGGCGGCGCCCAGGGACAGGCTACGGACATCGAGATCCAGGCCAAGGAAATCCTTGCCCTCAGGGCCCGGCTGAACAAAATATATGCCGAGCATACCGGCCAGCCGCTGGAGGTCATCGAGAGCGCCGTGGAGAGGGACCGGTATATGACTCCGGCGGAGGCCCTGGAATTCGGCATCATCGACGAGATCGTGGTAAAACGGCCACACCCCGAGGACGAAATCGCGGACGCCAGGCGCAAGGGCGACGGCAAGAAAAAGGATTAAAGTGGCCGCTGCGGGGGCCCATATCACCGGTATAGACCGCCCTCGCCGTCCCGGCCCCTGGCCGGGGGGAAGGGTCGATGGCCGGCCGTTTCCGGGCCGGGGGCGGGCGAGTGGCTTGATTCCGGGGATTTTTGGGGATTGTGTGGTCCCCGCGCAAGCGGGTAAAATAGCATCCATAGGGCTGGTCATTCGAACGGGGTACCCATGAGCAAATCCACCAGCGGCGACTCGAAGAACACCCTTTATTGCTCGTTCTGCGGCAAGAGCCAGCACGAAGTCCGCAAGCTGATTGCCGGGCCGACCGTCTTCATCTGCGATGAATGCGTCGAACTCTGCATGGACATCATCCGCGAGGAACACAAGGGAAACCTTGTGAAATCCGGGGAAGGGGTTCCCAGTCCGGGGGAGATTTACGGGGTTCTCGATGATTACGTGATTGGCCAGGACCACGCCAAAAAGGTGTTGGCCGTGGCCGTACACAACCACTACAAGCGCCTGGGCCACAGCGCCAAGAACAACGACGTGGAACTGTCGAAATCCAACATCCTGCTGGTCGGACCCACCGGGTGCGGCAAGACGCTGCTGGCGCAGACCCTGGCGCGCATCCTGGACGTGCCGTTTACCATGGCCGACGCCACCACCCTCACCGAGGCCGGTTACGTGGGTGAGGACGTTGAGAACATTATCCTAAAATTGCTTCAGTCGGCCGATTATAATGTTGAACGCGCCCAGCGGGGCATCGTCTACATCGACGAGGTGGACAAGATCTCGCGCAAATCCGACAACCCCTCCATCACCCGGGACGTCTCGGGCGAGGGCGTGCAACAGGCCCTGCTCAAGATCATGGAGGGCACGGTGGCCAGCGTGCCGCCGCAAGGGGGGCGCAAACATCCCCAACAGGAGTTCCTGCAGGTGGACACGACCAACATCCTGTTCGTCTGCGGCGGCGCTTTCTCCGGTCTGGACAAGATCATCTCGGCCCGCGGCAAGGGCACGACCATCGGTTTCGGCGCCGACGTGCGCGCCGCGGACGAACGCAAGACCGGCGAGATCCTGCGCGACATAGAGCCCGAGGACCTTCTGAAATTCGGTCTGATCCCCGAATTCGTCGGCCGGCTGCCGGTCATCGCCACCCTCGATGAACTGGACCAGGATGCGTTGATGGATATTCTGACCAAACCCAAGAACGCCCTGGTCAAGCAATATCAGCGCCTGTTCGAGATGGAGGACGTGCGCCTGGCCTTTTCCGATGGCGCCCTGGACACCATCGCCAGAAAGGCCGTCGAACGCAAGACCGGGGCCCGCGGACTGCGCTCGATCATGGAAAACATCCTGCTCGACACCATGTTCGAACTTCCCGGCCTGGACGGCGTCAAGGAAGTCGTCATCAACCGCGAGGTCGCCGAGGACCACGCTACGCCGCTCTACGTTTACGCCGACCGGCGCGACGATGTGGAATCCAGCGCATAATCTATCGCTCGCCCCTTGAACAGGGCATCAAAGGGCGCCACCTTTTGACAGATGGTCCCGGTCACGACGCGCCCGGTTGCCCGACGGTCCCCGGACCGGACATCACGAGAGGTATAGGCTTGTGAAAAATCAAGGCGATACGATTCAAGGCGAACTGTATCCGGTCCTCCCGTTGCGGGACATCGTGGTGTTTCCGCACATGATCGTGCCCCTGTTCGTGGGACGGGAGAAGTCGGTCCGCGCCCTTGAAGACGTGATGAAGGACGACAAACAGATCCTGCTGCTGGCCCAGAAGAACGCGGCCCAGGATGACCCCGCCATCGAGGACATTTACGCGGTGGGCACGGTTTCCACCGTGCTGCAGCTCCTCAAGCTGCCCGATGGCACCGTCAAGGTGCTGGTGGAGGGCGGGCGGCGCGCCCGGGTCCTCGACTATACCGACAACGAGGCGTTTTTCCAGGCCGATGCCGAGCTCATCGAAGAGCAGGACGGGGACCGACAGGAGCTGGAGGCGTTGTCCCGCACGGTGGTCACCCAGTTCGAGCACTACATCAAGCTGAATAAGAAGATTCCGCCCGAAGCCCTGGTATCCATCAACCAGATCGAAGATGCCAGCAAGCTGGCCGATACGGTGGCCTCGCACCTGGCGCTGAAGATCTCGGAGAAGCAGGAGCTGCTCGAGACGCAGACCGTGGTCGAGCGCCTGGAGCGGATCTATGCCTACATCGAGGGCGAAATCGGCGTCCTTCAGGTGGAAAAGAAGATCCGCAACCGGGTCAAGCGCCAGATGGAGAAAACCCAGCACGAGTACTACTTGAACGAACAGCTCAAGGCGATTCAGAAGGAGCTGGGCGAATCCGAGGACGGCCGCGACGAAACGGCGGAGTTCGAGGACCGTATCAAGAAGACGAAATTCAGCAAGGAGGCGCGTGAAAAGTCGGTGTCCGAACTGAAGAAACTGCGCTCCATGAGCCCCATGTCCGCCGAGGCCACGGTGGTGCGCAACTATCTGGACTGGCTTCTCAGCATTCCGTGGAAAAAGCGCACCCGGATCAAGAAGGACATCAGGGTGGCCCAGGAGATCCTGGACGCCGATCACTATGGCCTCAAGAAGGTCAAGGAACGGATCGTCGAATACCTGGCGGTGCAACTGCGCACCAACAAGATTCGCGGGCCCATCCTGTGCCTGGTCGGACCGCCGGGGGTTGGCAAGACCTCGTTGGGCAAGTCCATCGCCCGGGCGACCGGACGCAACTTCGTGCGCATGTCCCTCGGCGGCGTGCGCGACGAGGCCGAAATCCGCGGCCACCGGCGCACCTACATCGGGTCCATGCCCGGCAAGATCATCCAGGGCATGAAAAAGGCCAAGGCGTCCAATCCCCTGTTCCTCCTCGACGAGGTGGACAAGATGGGCCACGACTGGCGCGGCGACCCGACGTCGGCCCTGCTCGAGGTCCTCGATCCCGAACAGAACTCCACGTTCAGCGACCATTACCTGGAAGTGGATTACGACCTTTCGGACGTCATGTTCGTAACCACCGCCAACACCATGAACATTCCCGTGCCGCTCGCCGACCGCATGGAAATCATCCGCATCTCCGGGTACACCGAAGACGAGAAGGTGGAGATCGCCAAGCGCCATCTGATCCCCAAACAGGTCAAGGCCCACGGCCTGAAAAAGGGCGAGTGGTCCATCTCGGAGGCCGCCTTGCGGGATATCATCCGCTACTACACGCGCGAGGCGGGCGTGCGCAACCTGGAGCGCGAGATCGCCAACCTCAACCGCAAGGCGATCAAGGATATCATGATCGGCGACCGCACCTGGGTCGCCATCACCCGGCGCAATCTGGGCAAGTACGCGGGCGTCCGGCGCTACCGCTACGGTGAAGTGGAGGTGGAGGATCTGGTCGGCGTCACCACGGGGCTGGCCTGGACCGAGGTGGGCGGGGAATTGCTGGCCGTCGAGGCGGTGACCGTGCCCGGCAAGGGCAAGATCACCATCACCGGCAAGTTGGGCGAGGTCATGCGGGAATCGGTGCAGGCCGCCAAGTCGTACGTGCAGTCCCGCGCCACGAGCTTCGGCATCACGCCGACCACGTTCGCCAAGAACGACATCCACGTCCACGTCCCGGAAGGGGCGACGCCCAAGGACGGGCCCTCGGCGGGCGTGGCCATGGCCACCTCCATCGTCTCCGCCCTCACGGGCATCCCCGTGCACAAGGACCTGGCCATGACCGGCGAAATCACGCTGCGCGGGCGGGTGCTGCCCATCGGCGGCCTGAAGGAGAAGCTGCTGGCCGCCTTGCGCGGCGGCCTTCGGACCGTGCTGATCCCGAAGGAAAACGAAAAGGACCTGGCCGAGATTCCCGAAAACGTGAAACGGGGCATGACCATCGTTGCCGTTGGCACCGTGGACGAGATTCTGGAACACGCCCTGGTGTCGCCGCTCATCCCCATCGATTGGGACGAGGAAGCGGAGCTGAAGAAAGCCGGCACCCTCAAGCAGCCGGACGACGACGACATGGGCGGCGTCATTACGCACTGATCCCGCGTCCGCCGCACGCCGCGGCACGGCTTGTGAAGAGCCGTGCGGCGGATTCCGTTCAAATCTGCGGAACCGCGGACGGTCCGGCCCGGTCTTCGACACCGGTGCAGGTATTTCCTTCAACCCATTCATCTAAAACGATTGTTTCACGGATGGCGGAGACCGGCCCCGGGTAAAAGTGCCTCCAGGTGTCCCGAAAGCCGCAAAAAACTGGGGAAAACTGCCGTTCTCCGATTGACGAGCCGGCTGGGTCCGATTTACACTGCACGCCGATTTCACGTTTCGCCACACAGAGCCAATCCCAACAACCAAACCAACCAAAAACCTTTAATCGGACAAGAGAGGGGGCTTCAAATTGAACAAAAATGATCTGGTTGCAACTGTCGCGGGTAAGACGGGTATGTCGAAGGCGGACGCCGGCAAGGCCGTGGACGGTGTCTTCGAGGCGATCACCAACTCACTCAAATCCAAAACGGAGGTTCGCCTGGTGGGCTTCGGCACCTTCAGCGTGACCCGGCGCGCCGCCACGCAGGGGCGCAATCCGCGTACCGGTGAAAGAATCCAAATTCCCGCTTCGAATCAACCGAAGTTCAAGGCTGGAAAGGGGCTAAAAGAAGCGGTCAACTGACCGCCCGCCTGGGAAACGAATGCATCGCCGGCTGCCTGGGCAGCCGGCTTTGTTTATCGGCCGGCGTTCTGTCCAGGGCGCCCTTGCGCTTGCCGACGCAAGACCTGTATGGTCCGCCGTTGTTCAACCGATGGGGCGATTAGCTCAGATGGTAGAGCGTCTCGTTTACATCGAGAATGTCGGCGGTTCGAGCCCGTCATCGCCCACCACCCTACGCCTTCGGCTTCGGCGGGCGAGCCACCCGAAGGCGTTTAGGCGTAGGAGTGTCCGCCGAAGCCTTGGCCAAGGCGGACGGAGTACCGGTTCGCTGCGGACCGCCGGCACCACTAATACCAAGGGTCACTGATCATGACCCGACGAGCCGGCTTACCAAGGCTTTCGGCTAGGAGCGTGCGCTGTGGCGATGCGGGGCATCGCGAAGCGTGCGCGACGCCGTCCGAAAGCCTTGGTAAG
>JADFHR010000128.1 GCA_022567015.1 Pseudomonadota bacterium | reverse complement strand
GCGTATGCGGCCCGTCGGAGGGCGTCGAAAAGTTTTGACGATGCGCCGCATCGCCTGCAACTTTCCTCCTGCCCGACGAGCCGCCTACGCGATCTCTATGGGTCATGATCAGCGACCCTTGGTATAAGGGTCTGGATGACGGGGTCGCGCGGCCGGGCAGGCGGCGGGGCGCCTTCTCCAGGTACGGGCAGGTCTTCTAGGAGCCGACGAAGGCTACCTGGACGCCTTTGAGGCGCATCTCCATGCAGTCCATCTTGCGCTTCTTGAGGATGCGGCAGGCGCGGTAGGCCTGTCTCTTGCTGAGGCCGAGGATGCGCGACCGGTACACGGGCCGGCGGTTGCGGATCTTCAGGGGCACGACCTTGATGGTGCCGTTTTCGAGGAGATTCGGCAGCCTTTTGACCACCTTGGCGGCCATCGCATAGGCCGGCGAATAGCGCATGTAGGCCCCGACCTGGATGCCCCACCGACTCTTGGATGTCCTGGCCGGCGCGGCGGCGGATTTGGAGGCCGAGGCGGGGCGCGTGGAGGCGCGCCGTTTCCGTGTCGCCGGCCGGGCCTTCTTTTTCCGCGTCCCCTTATCGGCCGCCGCCGTCTGTATGGGCGTGCCGTTCAGGACCCTGAAACCCTTGTCCAGAAGCCTGGCCATGTGGCGGTCCCGCGCCCTCGGCGAGCGGCCGCCGAAAACGACGCCGATCAGCCGGCGGCCGCCGCGCTTGGCCGAGGCCACCAGGTTGAAGCCCGAGGCGCGGATGTAGCCGGTCTTGATGCCGTCGGCGCCGTCGTAGGTGGCGATCATCTTGTTGTGGTTGCGGTGGCGGATGCCGCCAAAGGTGAATGTCCTGGTCGAGAAGAAGTGGTAATAGCGCGGGAAGTCGGTGATCAGGGCGCGGGCGAGGACCGCCATGTCCCGGGCCGTGCTTTGCTGGCCCCGGTGGGGGAGGCCCGAGGCGTTGCGGAAGATGGTCCGATCCATGCCCAGCCGGCGCGCGGTGGTCGTCATGGCGAGGGCGAAATTGCGCTCGCTGCCGCTCAGCGCCTCGGCGACGGTCGCCGCCACGTCGTTGGCGGACTTCGTCACCATGGCCAGGATGGCCTGCTTGACCGTGATCGTCTGCCCCTTGCGCAGCCCCAGCCTGGACGACGGCTGACGGGCGGAGCGGGCGGAGACCTTCAGGCGCTGGTCCATGGAAAGCCGGCCGTCCTCCAGGGCCTCGAAGACCATGTACAGCGTCATCATCTTGGTCAGGGACGCCGGGTAGTTACGGGTGTTCGCGTTCACCGCGTGGACCACGCGGCCGGTCTCGGCGTCCATGATGACGGACGCGTACTTTGCCAGGCCGGGGGAGGCGGAAAGGACGGAAATGCCCGCCGCGCAAACGCACGCCGCGACCAGGCGGAGGAAGCGGTCTCTGCCGTCGACCCTCATGATACCCCTTACCGGTTTCCCCGGGAGACCTTCACTGGCTGTGGTCTCCTCCCTGTTGCCCTGATTGTAGCCGCAAACCCGGGGGCCGTCTCAAGCCGTTTCCGCGGTATTTTCGCGACTTTGCACCAAGGCGCCCTTTCATCGAACCTACCCCGACGTTCCTAACCCAACGCCGATAATAAACCGTTAACGCCGTCGCCCGATTTCGCCGCGGCACCGCCGGCGCCCGCCCTCCGATGGCGTCCCCATTTTCGCGTGCGGGCGCGAAAAATTCATCGAACGCTTTCGAGTGTCTATGATATTTTGCAATAATAACAATTAGTTATATTAATACTCCGGTTATGTTGCGGTGCACAAAAAAAACCTTGACATGGGCAAAATCAGGATTATATTCGGGTTTGATGTTGCAGTGCAGCATTCCGGTCGATGCCCGCCGGCCCCTGCACGGGCACTGGATTTGGAACCGTTTTGGAATTCGGAGTATTACGATGACCGCTGCGAGGAAGAACAACGCCGGCCGGGCCGGCACCGCCAAACCCGCCGAGGCCGCCGGCGCGGAAGCCGTGGAGACCGTGGTCAAGGCGGGCGCCCAGGCGGCAGCCAAGGGCTACGAGAAGGCCGTCGCCATGGGCCGGGAACAGGTCGAGACCGCCGTCAAGGCCGGCGCCGGGGCCTTCAAGGGCTACGGTGATCTGACCGGCTTCGGCAAGGACAACGTCCAGGCGGTGATGACGTCGGGCGCCATCCTGGCCAAGGGCATGCAGGACCTCAACGACGTGTGGCTCGGCCTCGCCCGGGCCTCCGTGGAAGATGCCGTGGGCGCCACCAAGGCGCTGTTCGGCTGCAAGACCCTGCCCGAGATGATCGAGGTGCAGACCGGCCTGGCCCGGGCCCAGTACGAGAGATTCGTCGAAGACAGCCGGCGGCTTTCGGCCATGTCGGCGAAGCTGGCCGAAAACGCCTCGGCGCCGATCACTACCCGCGTGACCGTGGCGGTGGAGAAATTCAACAAGCCGCTTGCTGCCTGAGCTCCTCCCATCCTCCCCTGATCGGGCAGCAGCGATTGGCGCCCGGTGGCAATGTCCGCCGGGCGCATTTTTTTTGGGCATCGGGGCGAGTTCACACCCCACCCTTTGCATTTTGCGAACAGGCGCCTATGGGCACGGAGGGCGAAAATGTGCTATGATCGGCTTGGCGCGGATGGCGCGCCAGGGCAAAAAAAACGTCGGGAGGTCAAAGGGTTGAGATAAAGCGCTGGGGCCGGAGCCGGCCCCGCCGGCGGCGGGCGACCGGGGCGGACCCGGGCGCAACCGGGACCCATCGTCTGCCCGGGGGACCGTTTCACCGGCGGCTCCGTCCGCAGGCTCTTCCCCAAACCTCCCGAAAGCGAATATATAATAACAGGGGGAGCGTTCGTCCGCCCCCCGGACCGGCGAGGTTGGAGCGATGGCGAGAAAGACCGGCACCCAGGGACCCATCGACGACGGCGACACCGCCACGGGCGTAGTCACCAAGACCCGGCCGAGGACCAAGAAGCCGTCCATGTACAAGATCCTGATGCTCAATGACGACTACACGCCCATGGAATTCGTCGTCAATGTCCTGGAGGGGGTGTTCGCCATGGCCCAGCAGGAGGCGATGCGCATCATGCTCCATGTACACCAGCGCGGCGTCGGGGTGTGCGGCGTCTATACCTACGAGGTGGCCGAAAGCAAGGTCGCCCAGGTTATAGAACTGGCGCGCCAGGCACAGCATCCGCTACAGTGTACCATCGAGAAGGACGGTACCGACAAAGAGGGGGACGAATAGGCCGCTCATGCTGTCACGGAACCTGGAACAATCGCTCCATCGGGCCCTGGCGCTGGCCACCGAGCACCGCCACGAGTTCGCCACGCTCGAGCACCTTTTGCTGGCCCTGACCGAGGACCAGGACGCCATCGCCGTCCTGCGCGCCTGCGGCGTCGATCTGGACGAGCTGCGCCAGAGCCTGACCGAGTTCATCGATAACGAGCTGTCCAGCCTGGGCACCGCGCGCAAGGCCGACCCCAAACCCACCGCCGGCTTCCAGCGCGTGATCCAGCGCGCCGTCATTCACGTGCAGTCGTCGGGCCGCGAGCAGGTGACCGGAGCCAACGTGCTGGTCGCCCTGTTCTCCGAGCGCGAATCCCATGCCGTCTATTTCCTCCAGGCCCACGACATGTCGCGGCTCGACGCCGTCAACTACATCTCCCACGGCATCGCCAAGGTGCCCGGGGAATCCCAGCCGCGCACGGTGAGCGGGGCCGACGTCGACGTGGACGCGGACAAGGTGGTCAAGAAGGGCCACGAGGCGCTCGACGCCTATTGCGTGGACCTCAACAAGAAGGCGGCGGACGGCCACATCGATCCGCTCATCGGGCGCGAGGCCGAGATCGAGCGGACCATCCAGATCCTGTGCCGGCGCAACAAGAACAACCCGCTCTATGTGGGCGAGCCCGGTGTCGGCAAGACCGCCATCGCCGAGGGCCTGGCGCGGCGCATCTTCCACGGAGAGGTTCCCGACGTCCTGCTGGACTGCACCATTTTCGCCCTCGACATGGGGTCGCTGCTGGCCGGCACCCGCTATCGCGGCGACTTCGAGGAACGCCTGAAGGGCGTCATCACCGAGCTGGAGAGCACGCCCGGCGCCATCCTGTTCATCGACGAAATCCACACCGTGATCGGCGCCGGCGCCACCAGCGGCGGCTCCATGGACGCCTCCAATATCCTCAAGCCCTCGCTCGCCGGGGGGAAATTGCGCTGCATGGGCTCGACCACCTACACGGACTACCGCAACTACTTCGAAAAGGACCGGGCCCTGGTGCGCCGGTTCCAGAAGATCGACGTCTATGAGCCGTCGATCGAGGAGACGGTCAAGATCCTGCGCGGGCTCAAGCCCTATTACGAGGAGCACCACAAGGTGCGCTACACGGCGGAAGCCCTGCGCACCGCCGTCGAGCTCTCGGCCCGCTACATCAACGACCGCAAGCTGCCCGACAAGGCCATCGACGTGATCGACGAGGTGGGCGCCTCGCGCATGCTGGTGCCCGAACACAGGCGGCCGAAGACGGTGACAGTGAAGAACGTGGAGGCGGTGGTCGCCAGGATCGCCCGCATCCCGCCGAAAAGCGTGTCCACCGACGACCGCGCCGCTCTCAGGACCCTCGAGCGCGACCTGAAAACCATGGTCTTCGGCCAGGACGAGGCCATCGGCGCCCTGGCCGGCGCCATCAAGCTGTCGCGCGCCGGCCTGCGCGAGCCGGAGAAGCCCATCGGGTGTTACCTGTTCTGCGGTCCCACCGGGGTCGGCAAGACCGAGGTGGCGCGCCAGCTCGCCCGCACCTTGGGCGTCGACCTGGTGCGCTTCGACATGTCCGAGTACATGGAGCGCCACAGCGTCTCGCGCCTGATCGGCGCGCCGCCGGGCTATGTCGGGTTCGACCAGGGCGGGCTGCTGACCGACGCCATCGACCAGCAGCCCCATGCGGTGCTGCTCCTCGACGAGATCGAGAAGGCGCATCCCGACCTGTTCAACATCCTGCTGCAGGTGATGGATCACGGCAAGCTTACCGATCACAACGGCAAGAGCGTGGATTTCCGCAGCGTCATTCTGATCATGACCACCAACGCGGGCGCCGCCGACTTGGCCAAGCCGGCCATCGGGTTCGAGCGCACCGAGCGCGTCGGCGACGACACCGAGGCCATCGAGCGCATGTTCACGCCCGAGTTCCGCAACCGCCTGGACGCCACCATCCGGTTTGCCCGCCTCAAGCCCGACGTCGTCGCCCGCGTCGTCGACAAGTTCATCATGCAGCTGGAGACCCAGCTCGAGGACCGCAACGTCACCATCGAGCTCAACGCAGAAACCCGCAAGTGGCTGGCCAGGAAGGGCTACGACACCGTCTTCGGCGCGCGGCCCCTGGCGCGGGTCATCCAGGAGCACATCAAGAAGCCGCTGGCCGAGGAACTGCTGTTCGGCAAGCTCGCCAAGGGTGGCGTCGTCAGGGTCAAAATGAAGGACGGCAAGATCGCCTTCACCTATCCCCGCCCGTCCGGCCCCAAGCCGTCCGCCAAGCGCCGCAAGGGCCCGGTGCCGGCGGCCGTCGACTAGTATCAACAAAGATAGCTCAGCGACACGCTTCGTCGTTCCGGTAAACGCCGTTCTTGCGAAGCGCCGGGCGCTTAAAAAATTCCCGGCGTGCCTCTGCGCACCTCGGCGCCCCCGGCGTTAAAAAAAACGCAGAGGACGCAGAGGAAGCGGCAATCAAATAAGGTATCCCCTTAATTGTAAGGTCTGCTGTCACCGTTTCGGTTTGCGCGTGTCGCCGTTCCGGTAAACGCCGTTCTTGCGAAGCGCCGGGTGCTTAAAAAATTCTCATCGTACCTCTGCGTACCTCTGCGTCCTCGGCGTTAAAAAAAATCGCAGAGGACGCAGAGGAAAGGGCAATCAAGTAAGCTTTCCCCTTAATTGTAAGGTCTCCCTTCGCCGTTCCGGTTGGCGCATGGCGCCGGCGTCAGCGGCAGGGTTTTTCGGCGACGATGCGCGCCTGGACCGGGGCGCCGGGCCGGGCCAGGGGCACGGACGATCCGCCGGCGACGGCGAAGGTCAGGGTTTTGCGCACGCCGCCGGGACCGGTCCGTTCGACGACGACGGCCCGGCACGCCCGGCAGCCGTTGAACAGGACGACCGGGCCGCCCGTGGTGCGCCGGAGATGGATGCATTTCGCCTGGCGCCCGGTACCGGGTGATTCCTCCCCGGCGTCTGCGGGGGACGCGCCCCGGCACGGCTCGTCGGTGAGGATGCGCGTCCGGCCGGGGCCGCGGAACGAGAGGGTCACCCGGGAGCTCTCGGGCACGGTGTAGGTGCGCTGGGCGGGGAAGGCGCCGCCGGGACGCTTGCGCTCGAGATGGACGATGCGGCACGCCGGACACGCGTTGACCAGGATCTCGCGCCCCGACTGCGTCCCCAGGCGCACACATTTCTGCGCCTTGGTCTGCACCCTGGCGATTTCGGGGAGCGGGCCCGCCGGCCCTTCGCCTGCGGCCGCCGGTCCGCCCGGCCCGGCCAGCGCGGCCACGGCCAGGATGCCCAGCAACGTATGTGCCGTCGGCGGAAGGCGCGGCCGCCTCTTATACCAAGGAGCGCTGATCATGACCCGACGAGCCGGCTTACCAAGGTTTTCGGCCCTAATACCAAGGGTCACTGATCATGACCCATAGAGACGGCTTACCAAAGCTTTCGGCTAGGAGCGTGCGCTGTGGCGATGCGGGGCATCGCGAAGCGTGCGCGACGCCGTCCGAAAGCCTTGGTAAGCCGCCGTTCCGGTCGCGTATGCGGCCCGTCGGAGGGCGTCGAAAAGTTTTGACGATGCGCCGCATCGCCTGCAACTTTCCTCCTACCCGACGAGCCGCCTACGCGATCTCTATGAGCCATGATCAGCGCTCCTTGGTATCACCATCGTCGGTCCTGCGGAAGGGGGAGTGTTGGCCGAGAAGCGCCATTTCGTCTTCGACGGCGGCCCGTTCCTCGGCCAGGAAGCGTTCGATCACCCGGCGGAATTCGGCGTCGGCGATCCAGTGGGCGCTGTAGGTGCGCCGCGGCATATAGCCGCGCTGGATCTTGTGGGGGCCCTGGGCGCCGGCCTCGACCCACTTGAGGCCGCGGGCGATGGCGAAGTCGATGGCGCGGTAATAACAGGCCTCGAAGTGGAGAAACCGGTACTCTTCGGCGCAGCCCCAGTAGCGCCCGTAGAGGGTATCGCCGCCCATCAGGTTCAGCGCCCCGCCGACGGAGCGGCCGCCGGCCTCGGCCAGCACCAGCACCACGTTCCCGGCCATGGATTCGCCGATCAGCGAAAAGAAGGTCCGGGTCAGGTACGCCGAGCCCCATTTGCGGTCCGAGGTGTCGCGGTAGAAACCGTAGAAGGCGTCCCAGTGGCGCTCGGCGATGGCGTCGCCGGTCAACGTGGAGAGGACGATGCCCTGGTCGGCGACGGCGCGGCGCTCCCGGCGGATGGCCTTGCGCTTGCGCGACGAGAGCGACGCCAGGAAATCGTCGAAGCTTTCATAGCCCCGGTTCCGCCAGTGGTACTGCTGGCCGGTGCGCAGCAAAAGGCCGTGATCGCCGAGGCGCCGCCACTCGGCCTCGGTGGGGAAGTTCACGTGCACCGACGAGACCCCCAGACGTTCGCCAAGGGTCACCATGGCGGCGATGAGCGCGTCCTTGAGTTCGGACTCCGTCTCCGCGTCGGCGCCGGGGCGCACCAGCAGGCGCCGCCCGGTGACCGGGGTGAACGGCACCGCGGACTGCAGTTTCGGGTAGTACCGGCCGCCGGCGCGCTCGTAGGCGTCGGCCCACGACCAGTCGAACACGTACTCGCCGTAGGAGTGGCTTTTCAGGTAAAGCGGCGCCGCCGCGATCACCGTCCCGGCGCCGTCCTCGACCACCAGGTGCCGGGGCAGCCAGCCGGAGCGGGCCGAGACCGATCCGCTTTCTTCCAGGGCGCTCAGGAAGGCGTGGCTGAGGAACGGATCGTCGGCGCCGGCGCAGGCATCCCACTGCGCCGCCGGCACCTCGCCGAGGGAGCCCAGCACCTTGACCGTGGCGGGTTCGCGTCCGTCGGGCATGGCCGTGATGTCACCTGCGATCGCCGTCTGCCACCAAGATTGGGCGGCGGCGCTCCATATGCAATCTTACATCGTTCCCTCCGGCGGGAAAGGGGGGTGGACCAGGCAAGGGGATGCCGCCATGGCGAGGGGTTTGGGTGCGCGCATGGGGGTGGTGGCCCTGGCCGTCGCCGCGGCGGCGTGCGCCGCGCCGGCCGCCGACGGGGTGGCGCCCGTGGCCCTGACCTGGGAGAAGGCGCGCATCGGCATTCCCGCCAGGTACACCGGCTCGGGCGTCGTCCTCGGCCGGCGGACCGACGGCGCCGTAAAGCGGGCGCTGGCGGGCCTCGCGCCGGGGCTGCGGATTCCAACGGTGCTGTATGTGCACGGGTGCTCGGGCTTCGGAAATTCGGGGCGCGCGTACGCCGCGGCGCTCCTCGATGCCGGATACGCGGTCGTCGCGCCGGACAGCTTCGCCCGCCCCGGCCGCCCCCGCACCTGCGATCCCAGGCGCCACGTGACCGACGTTGCGCGCCGGGTGATCGGCGCCGTGCGCGCCATGCGCATCGCCGAGATCCGCTATGCCCTCGAACGCATCGGCGAACTGGCCTGGGTCGACCGGGACAACCTGTTCCTCCTCGGCCACAGCCAGGGCGGCACGGCGGCGGCCCAATACAAGGGCCCCGGGTTCAAGGCGCGCATCGTCAGCGGCTCGCGCTGCACCCGCGGCATCGGCGCCGCCGCCGCCGAGCCGGTGCTCGCCGTCTATTCCCTGAGAGACCCCTGGTTCAAGAACCCGGCCATCCGCAACTGCCGGCAAAGGGCAGAGGGGAAGACCGTGGAAACCCTGGAGCTGCCCGGCGCCGTCCACCTGGTGGTCAAGGTGGCGGAGGCCAGGGACGCCATCCTCGACTTCCTCGCCCGCCACACGGACCGGCGGCGCTGAGCCCCGGGGCCCGTGCCGCGCCGCGAGACCGGAGCGGAGGGACCGGCCGCCGCGTTCCTTCGAAAAGCATCACCCCACCTCGAAAACCCCGTCCACCTCCACCGCCACACCGACGATGATGGTTCCCAGGACAATGAGTAGTAATTGTTGTTGTCCCATTAGTTAACTCCTTTCAGATTTATTTCAATAATTTTCATCGAAGGCAAAACGCTATCTGTTGAAAATT
>JADFHR010000127.1 GCA_022567015.1 Pseudomonadota bacterium | reverse complement strand
CCTGCACCGCTGCACGCCGCCCGAGCCCGGCTTCCTGGAAGGCCTGCGCGATCTCACCCGCCAACAGGGCGCGCTGCTTATCTTCGACGAGGTGGTGACCGGATTCCGCCTCGCCTACGGCGGCGCGCAGGAATACTACGGCGTGGTGCCCGACCTGGTGGCCTACGGCAAGGCGCTCGGCGGCGGCTATCCCATCGGCGCGTTCGGCGGGCGCGCCGACATTATGGACCTGATGCGCGAGGACAGGATGGGCGCGGACGACTACGTGTGGGCGGCCTCGACCCTCGGCGGCAACCCGGTTTCGGCGGCCGCCGCCGGAGCGGCGCTGGGCATCTTCGCCAAAGCCGGCACCTACGAGCGCCTGCGCGCCCTCGGCGAGTATCTGCGCACCGGTCTCCGGCGCGTGCTCGGCGAGCGCCGGATCACCGCCCAGGTCATCGGCGACGGCCCGCTGGCGCAGGTGGTCTTTTCGCCCGATGCGGTGCGCGACTACCGCTCGGCCCGGCGCGGCGATCCGGGCAAGGGGCGGCGCCTGATGCTCGGCCTGTTCAAGCGCCGGGTGTTCCTCAACCCCATGGGGACCAAGCTCTATCTGTCGCTCGCCCACGACGAAGCGGTGTGCGACGAATTCCTCGATCGGTGCGCCCATGTCCTCACCGAACTCGGCTGAAGGGACGGCGCCCGGTAGAGGGCCGAAACCCCAAACCGCTTAACCATTTCCGCGTTTGCCGATAAAACCGGGCCCTGAAGCAGGGATTGAAAACAGACCGATGGCCGATATGCCCGCATTCAACGGCGCTCCCGCGGCCGGCCCGCGCCGCGCCGGGTGGCAGTTCTGCATCGACCGCGGGGGCACCTTCACCGACGTGGTGGGGCGCCGCCCGGACGGCACCGTGGTCACCCACAAGCTGCTGTCGGAAAACCCCGGGCGCTACGAGGACGCGGCCCTGCAGGGCATCCGCGACCTGTTGCGCCTGGCCCCGGACGAGCCCATCCCCGCCGACGCCATCGAGTCCGTCAAGATGGGCACGACGGTGGCCACCAACGCGCTTCTCGAGCGCAAGGGCGAGGCCACGGTGCTGGTCATCACCAAGGGCTTCGGGGATGCGCTGCGCATCGGCTACCAGAACCGCCCCCAGCTGTTCGCCCGCCACATCGTGCTGCCGGAGATGGTGTACGAGCGGGTGATCGAGGTGGACGAGCGCGTCGGCGCCTGGGGCGAGGTGCTCAAGGCGCCGGACTTCGAAGCGGCGCGCGAGGCGCTGCAGGCGGCCTACGATTCGGGCATCCGCTCGGCGGCCATCGTCTTCATGCACGCCTACAGGTTCGGCGACCACGAGCGCGCCGTGGCCGAGCTGGCGCGGGGGATCGGGTTTACACAGGTGTCGGCGTCGCACGAGGTCTCGCCGCTGATGAAGCTGGTCTCGCGCGGCGACACCGCGGTGGTCGATGCCTATCTGTCGCCCATCCTCAGGCGCTACGTGGACGGCATCGCCTCGGCGCTGGGCGACACCCGGATCATGTTCATGCAGTCCAACGGCGGGCTCACCGACGCGCGCCTGTTCCAGGGCAAGGACAGCATCCTGTCCGGCCCCGCCGGCGGCGTCGTCGGCATGGCGCGGACGGCGGCCATGGCCGGGTTCACGCAGGTCATCGGGTTCGACATGGGCGGCACGTCGACCGACGTCTCCCATTACGACGGCACGTTCGAGCGGGCCTTCGAAACCCTGGTCGGCGGGGTCCGCCTGCGCGCCCCCATGATGCACATCCACACGGTGGCGGCCGGCGGCGGCTCCATCCTGCATTTCGACGGCGCCCGCATGCGGGTGGGGCCGGATTCGGCGGGCGCCAACCCCGGGCCGGCGTGTTACCGGCGCGGCGGGCCGCTCACGGTCACCGATTGCAACGTCATGCTGGGCAAGATCCAGCCGCGCTTCTTTCCCCGGGTCTTCGGCCCCGACGCCGATAAGCCGCTCGACGACGCGGAGGTGCGCCTGCGCTTCGACGCCCTGGCCCGGGAAATCAGTGCCGCCACCGGGGATCCGCGCTCGCCCGAAGAGGTGGCGGAGGGATTCCTGAGGATCGCCGTGGAGAACATGACCAATGCGATCAAGCACATCTCCGTGCAGCGCGGCTACGACGTCACCGAGTACACGCTGAACTGCTTCGGCGGCGCCGGCGGCCAGCACGCCTGCATGGTGGCCGACGCGCTGACCATGAACCGGGTCTTCATCCATCCCCACGCCGGAGTGCTTTCGGCGTACGGCATGGGGCTCGCCGACGTGCGCGCCATGCGCCAGCGCAGCGTCGAGGCAAGGCTGGAAGCCGGCCTCACCGCCGAGCTGGCGGCCCAACTGGCGACCCTGGAGGCCGACGCCCGCGCCGAGGTCCACGACCAGGGCGTGAACAGCGACCACATCGCGGTGCTGCGCAAGGTGCACCTGCGCTACGACGGCACCGACACCGCCCTGGTCGTCGATTTCGCCGAGCGCGCCCGCATGGAGGCCGCTTTCACGGAGGCGCACCGGCGGCGCTTCGGTTTCGTCATGCCGGGGCGCGGCCACGTGGTCGAGCTGGTCTCGGTGGAGGCCATCGGCACCACCGACACGGTGGAGGATACCGAGATCGCGCCCATACCCGGTGTCGCGGCGCTCAAGCCGCTGGACGTGGTGCGCACCTATTCGGGCGGGGCCCGGCACAGGACACCCGTATTCAACCGCGAGGCCCTTTTGCCCGGCGACAGGATCGACGGCCCCGCCATCATCGCCGAGGCCAACGCCACCACCGTCGTCGAGCCCGGCTGGGTCGCCCAGCTGAACCGGCACGGGCACCTGATCCTGACCCGTTCGCAGCCGCGCCCGGCGCAGGTGTCGGTGGGGACGGACGTGGACCCGGTGATGCTGGAAATCTTCAACAACCTGTTCATGGCGATCGCCGGGCAGATGGGGGCGACGCTGTCGAACACCGCCCTTTCGGTCAACATCAAGGAGCGCCTGGATTTCTCGTGCGCCGTCTTCGACCGCGAGGGGAACCTGGTCGCCAACGCGCCGCATATCCCCGTGCACCTGGGCTCCATGGGCGAAAGCGTGCAGACGGTGATGCGCGAGGGCGCCGGCGCCATCAAGCCGGGAAACGTCTACGTGTCGAACGCCCCCTACAACGGCGGTACCCATCTGCCCGACGTCACCGTGGTCACGCCGGTCTTCGACGAGGCGGACGAAGAGATCCTGTTTTTCGTCGCGTCGCGCGGCCACCACGCCGACATCGGCGGCATCACGCCCGGCTCCATGCCGCCCGACAGCCGCACGGTGGAGGAGGAAGGGGTGCTGATCGACAACTTCCTGCTCGTCGAGCAGGGCCGCTTCCGCGAGGCCGAGTTGCTGGAACTGCTGGCTTCCGGTCCCTGGCCGGCGCGCAACCCGCATCAGAACATCGCCGACCTCAGCGCCCAGATCGCCGCCAACGAAAAGGGCGTGCAGGAGCTGCACAAGATGGTGCGCCACTTCGGCCTCGACGTGGTCCGGGCCTACATGGGGCACGTCCAGGACAACGCCGCGGAATGCGTGCGCCGGGTGATCGACGGGCTCACCGGCGGCGCCTTTGCCTACGAGATGGACGACGGCGCGGTGATCGAGGTGCGCATCACCATCGACAAGGGCGCGCGGCGGGCCGTCATCGACTTCACCGGCACGTCCGCGCAGCGGCCGTCCAACTTCAACGCGCCGTTCGCCGTGTGCCGGTCGGCGGTGCTGTATGTGTTCCGCACCCTGGTCGATGACGACATCCCGCTGAATGCCGGCTGCCTCAAGCCGCTGGACATCATCGTCCCCGAGGGCTGCATGCTCAATCCCCGCTATCCGGCGGCGGTGGTGGCGGGCAACGTGGAAACCTCGCAGGCCGTGGTCGACGCGCTCTACGGGGCGCTGGGCGTCATGGCCGCGGCCCAGGGGACCATGAACAACTTCACCTTCGGCAACGACAGGCACCAGTACTACGAGACCGTGTGCGGCGGCTCCGGCGCCGGGCCCGACTTCGACGGAACGGACGCCGTGCACACCCACATGACGAATACCCGGCTCACCGACCCGGAGGTGCTGGAGTGGCGCTATCCGGTGCGGGTGGAGGACTTCTCCATCCGCCGCGGCAGCGGCGGCCGGGGGCGGCGCAAGGGCGGCGACGGCGTCGTCCGCCGCATCCGCTTTCTCGAGCCGATGACGGTGGCGATCGTATCCGGCCACCGCCGGATCCGCCCCTACGGCATGGCCGGGGGCGGCGCCGGCGCCGTCGGCCACAACCGCATCGAGCCCGCCGATCCGGGCGCCCCGGCGGTGGAGCTGGGCGGCACCGACAAGATCGAGGCCAGCGCCGGCGACGTCTTCGTCATCGAGACTCCGGGCGGCGGCGGATACGGCACGGCCGAGGACTAGGAGCGCCAGTCCCCGTGGCCAACCCGCGGGTATACCCCCCCTATGCGGCTGGATAATTTCCCGGCGCGGCGAACCGGGCGACAATAGGAAGGATCGCGTGCCTTCGCGGGGCCGTTTCCGCGGCCGGCGGCGAAGGCGGTGATGGCGGAAACGTCGCCGCCAAGACTACTACATTTAGTGTTCGGAGCATACTAAAGCGCAAAATCTTGTGGAAAAGAAGCGTAGGATATGCTAACCCGCGCACAGGTATTCGGAGGATTTCCGGCCGACTCCGTGGTTGTGGCCGGTCCCCCTTCGGAAGGAGGATTCCATGGCTGACGAACCCTTGTCACCCGTCGGCGGCAAAGTCCCGTTGCCGGTGTCGAGCCCGAAGGACTCGGCCACACCGATCCCGCCGGCGTCGCCGACAAGCGACCAGGCCCCGTTGGCGGTCGGCCCGAGCGCTGTCGTGACCCTTTCCAACACCGCCCTCGAAGCGGCCGGGGACGACGACAACGCGATCGCCGGTGGCCGACAGGCGCTGAAGGATGCGGCGTCGCTTATCAAGGACCTGGCGAAGGCCGTGAGGAAGCTGCACAAGGCCGTTTTCCGGTTTATGCACCACCTTGAGAAGCTGCAGCAACACGCGCAAAAGATCGCCGACAAGTTCTTCGACCGTGTCTCGCGGGATATCGGCGCCGGCCGTTTCGAGGACTACACACAGGGCCAGGCCATATCGACCCTGATCGACCAGTTCGGCGCGGTCGGCCGGGGGGACGAGGACGAGGGCGAGCGCTCCCTCAACGACCTTTCGCGCGACATCGGCGCCGGCCAGCTCCTGGACGAAACCCAGGCCTCCGCCCTGACCATAAGTTACTCCCAGTCGATCACGTTTTCGGTGAAGAGCCTGGAATTCACTTACCAGGACGGGGACCAAAGCATATCGCTGAGCTACCAGAGCATTTCGTTCAGCGTCACCACCACCATCGGCGCCGTCTTCGCCCAGTCCGACCCCCAGGTCATCGATACCGAAGGGAACAGCGTCGACACCGCCACCCTGAACAACGGCGTCTTCTTCGACACCAAGCTGGAAAGCGTGGCGGAAATCGTGGCCAGGCTTCGCGGCGGCGAAGAATTCGACACGGACGCCCTGGGCGACGAACTCCAGGCCCTCAAGGCCTTGATCGAGGCCCTGGCGCGCTTCCGCGAAGGCCAGGCCGAGGCCTCGGTGTTCGGCTCGCTCAATACCCTGTTGCTGATCCGCGAGGTCACCTTCACCCAGACCGTGACCGGGATCGGCATCACGCGCATCCTCCTGGACGCCGCGACCCAGGTGGGCGAGGGCGGCGAAGCCAGTGGCGACACGGCGGCAACCGCGCCCACCGTCGGCGAGACGCCCGTCGATGTGGAGATCTGACCCATGGGCACCGGGCGGGAAGCCGGTCGACCAATCCGATCCCGGCCGCACATCCGCGGGCGAAGGGGTGCGCGGCCGGGGGAACGGACGGTTTGGCCGAGGGACCGTATGCGCACCTTGCCGGACACGAATTCATCTTTTGGTAACACCGTTGGGCCACAATCGGCCACCGGTGGTATCCCGGCCACCACCCGAGGATACGCGATGAAGCACGATTTCGGCACCCACCACACGGCCTCGCCCGGCCATGGCACCTGGCCGGCGGTGGACCGGCGCGCCGGCGCCCAGAGACGCTCCGCCCCCGACCGTCGGCGGGCCACGGGCCGGTGGCAGGCGCCGGCCTTCATGGAATGGGCGGCGCGCCGGGACAAACACGGCCAGCAGGAATGGCGCCTGCGGCCGGCGGGATGGGACCGGCGAAGCGGGCTCGACCGGCGCGCCGGCATGAACGGCGAGCTGTTCGGCCGCTGATCCTTCGCACTAGTTGCGTCGAACATCCGGGCGCGGCCCCCCCCTGAGGCGGGCCGCTTTTTCTATGCGCGGGCGCGCCGGGCGGGCGCCATAATCGCGGAGCCGTTGCAAAGACGCCGTTGACCGACGCCGACGGGCGGGTGATGATCGGTCGCCGAGCCGGCGGCGGGACCTGCCGGCGGCGCCGGGGCAAACAGGGGAGCGGAGGCGACGATGGAACGGGCCACCTTCGGAGCCGGATGTTTCTGGGGCGTGGAAGAGGCCTTCCGGCGGGTCGACGGCGTCACCGCCACCGCCGTCGGGTACTCCGGCGGGACCCTCGAGGACCCCACCTACAAGGACGTCTGCTCGGGAACAACCGGGCACGCCGAGGTGGTGCGGGTGGACTACGATCCGGCCAGGGTAAACTACGAAGAGCTTCTGCGGATGTTCTGGGACCTCCATGATCCCACGACCCTGAACCGGCAGGGGGCGGACGTGGGCACCCAGTACCGGTCCGTGGTGTTTTTTCACGGCGAGGAACAGGCGGCGGCGGCGCGGGCGGCGAAAGAGACGCTCCAGGCCTCGGGACGCTACCCGGACGGCATCGTCACCGAGATCGCGCCCGCGTCCACCTTCTACATGGCCGAGGACTACCATCAGCGGTATGTGGAGAAGCTCCGCCGATCACCCCGCCGACGGACACTCTGACCCCCGCCAAGGGCCGGCCATTCCCCCATATGCCGTGGCAAAGGGGCGTCGCCCCTTTTGATCCCCACCAGGGGCCGACGGCCCTTGGGAACCCGGTGAACGGGGGACGGAGACGTCACACTGTTCGCTAAAGACAAAAAAGGCGCCGTCGGACTCGTGTGCCGCGGCGCCGTTGGTCAGTCAAAGAGGACACGTGCGGGTATTCAGATCGCTCCGAAGAAAACGGCAAGGAGCACCACCAATACCACGGCCCCTACAATCGCACCGGTAATCAGAAGACCCTTGTCCGGACCTTCCTCGGGTATCGATCGGGATTCTTCCCTAAGTGGTGTTTCGTCAGGTGCCATTTTCACCTCCATGTGTTCACAGTGTTCCGCGCAAGGCGCGGCCCGGGTCAGGAGGCGTCCCGACAGGCGAATCCTAGTCCGTGTCGCCGGCAAACTCAATCCTTTAGGTCGTATACCGCTATCCCGTTGAAACCGGACGTTTTATCGGGGAAGGTGATGGGGACGGGAGCGCGACAGAGGGGCGCGCCGGCGCCTACGATCCGGACGACGACTTCGGGGCTGGTCGCGGGCGGGTCGATTTCGTGGACAGGCATGGCCGACCATACGGACACCGGGGAGACAGACAAAAACTTTTGGTCCGGTCTATGGAAAAAAGTGGTTGGGGCGCCTGAATTCGAACCAGGGCTGTCCGGGGTCAGAGCCGAAAGTTCTACCGCAGTATAGCTCCCGAAATTACACCTTATTTTTCAATAGATCATAAGGAGTATTTTTCGAAGGTAGTGAAAAATAAACTACGTCCCACACCGGAACACAATATTTTGGCTAAGCCAGCCGAAGGCTATCGTTGATTTCGAGTGAATGAAAACAATTATTCTCTATACTTATGCTAAGTTATAAAGAGCATTTATTTTCCAGGCCATGATAATGGTGTTTCGGAACAGTGTATTTCGATATTTTTCCTATCAATCAAGCGTTCTATTTTCTGTTTTGCTTGAGCCTGTTTTTTTTGAGGGCCAACTATGATCCTTGTAATCGGAAGGGTGGTTTTGACATCGAAATTGAGCATTTCAATATATGGTGCACCATCCTCTCGTATGAGAATTTCCCTCATCGGTTTATTTGGAGAGATGTAGTTCGGGTCTACGCGTTTATATTCATCTTCAATTTCTTTGGTCATTGGAAATGCGACAGAGCGAACCTCACGTTCCTCAAAAAATCCACGATGTTTCAAGCGCGTGAACATGGATAAAACATCGCCAAAAATTTCTCCGACCTCCATTTCACCAGTTTCAATAAATTTTAGAAATACATCTTTTATTTTTTTTATCCCCTCGCCAAATTCTTCTTCAAATTCGTGTTCGTCACCTTGATATACGACATCACCTATTTGGGACATAGAATAATAGAATCTTTTTCCTTCCTTATTGTATAGATCGCATAATTTTTTTGTGTCGAATACGATCGCATATCCCCCTTTAGCATATCCTCGCCACTGACTAAGCAAGCCATTTTTCCGCTCATAGTGTTGATCGAAAGTGTGTGCACAAAATGAGGTTATAAATGGAATAGCTAATGCCTTTCCAGACTGAGTATCTTCAAAAGCTGTTCGGTAAAATGTATCAGCTAACCCGAATTATTCACGACGGCCGCATGATTTGAGCGAGGCGAGCGGTATCGGCCGGGTTGACGGCGGTTTTTCGAGGCGGATTTTCAGAGCAGGGTTGGGGGTTGATCTTCGGGGTTCATCCGGCGGGCACGTGCCGCCTGGATCAGGGGCCTTGGGCGGCGATGCAGCCTGCCATCGCGACGAGCGCTTTGCGATAGGGATAGGCCGAGGGCAGGGCGATCCGGATGCGGGTCTTGAGTTCCTCGATGCGCACGGCGATCTTGAGGAAGGCGCGGCGGATGGTTTCGAACGTCGCCTTGCGCCAGAGCGAGCGCCGCGGCGCGGCCTGGCGAAGCTGATGCAACAGCCAATAGGCGCCGGTATGCAGGAAGAGCCGGAACTGGTTGGCTTCCCAGCGGTGGCAGGAGGTTCGGTCGGACTTGGTGTAGAGCTTGTGCTCCTTGATCATGTTTTCCATCCGGCCGCGGGCGCAATAGACCTTGTCGTAGAGCACCTTGGCCCGACCGGGCAGGTTGGTAACGATGAAGCGTATGTCGGAGCCCTTCGCGCTGGCCTGGACGCGGGCGATCACCGTGCGCTCGCGCGACCAGCTCTTGGCCTGGTAGCCGGTGTGGAAGAAGCGGCGCAGCT
>JADFHR010000126.1 GCA_022567015.1 Pseudomonadota bacterium | reverse complement strand
GAAGAAAGATCCGTCGAAGCCACATGGAGGCGGATCGGAGAACTACTCGATCACTTTCAACCAAACGAATGCGCAAACTACATTAGGAATGCAGGGTATGCTTCAATCTAAGTCAGAAAGACTCTAGCCGAAAGCCTTGGTAAGCCGGCTCGTCGGGTCATGATCAGTGACCCTTGGTATTAGGGCCGAAAACCTTGGTAAGCCGGCTCGTCGGGTCATGATCAGCGACCCTTGGTATAAGTGATTAGCTGTCGTAGGCGACCAGGGCATGGAACGGCACGTCCAGCCTGGCCCGGCCGTTGAGGAAGGACAGTTCGATGATGCAGGCGGCGCCCACCACTTCGGCGCCGAGCTTGCGGAACAATGCGATGGACGCGTTCATGGTGCCGCCCGTCGCCAGCAGGTCGTCCAGGATCACCACCTGTTCGCCCGGCTTGACGGCGTCTTCCTGGATCTCGATGGTGTCCGTGCCGTATTCCAGGGCGTATTCGTGGGGGACGGTGGGGCCCGGCAGTTTCCCTTTTTTGCGCACCATGACGAACCCGCATCCCAGTTGCAGCGCCAACGGCGCCGCCACCAGGAAGCCCCGCGATTCGATGCCGGCGAGGATGTCCGGCTGATGCCGGCCGACGATCTTGGCGAGGCGCCCCATGGCCACCCGCCAGGCGTCCGGATGGGCGAGAAGGGTGGAGATGTCGTAAAACTGAATGCCCGGTTTCGGGAAATCGGGGATGGTGCGGATGTGATCTTTTATGTCCATGGGGATGTCGGGAACCCAGCCGCCGGCATCGTCGCCGGGTGCCCAGTGTACCGTCCCGTCGCCGGCCGGGCAATTTTTTGAGAACGGCTTTCGCCGACGCCGGCAGGCGCCCCCGCCACGGTCCGCCGAAGAATCAATCGTTTCAATGTAAATTTTGTCGTTGCATTTTGTTGCAAACCCTGTGCCGCTGAGGGTACGATCACGGCCGATCGATCGTCGCCGAAAGAATATTTCCCATGGACTTCGCGGCCCTCAGCAAGAATATCGCCGAGAAATTTCCTCGGCTGAGCCCGCAGTTGCAGCGCGCCGCCCGCCATGTTCTCGACCGTCCCGACGACGTCGCGCTCATGTCCATGCGCCGGCTGGCCACCAGCGCCGGCGTTCACGCCTCCACCATGGTGCGGTTGGCCCGCGCCTTCGAATTTTCCAGCTACAACGATTTCCGCGAGCCCTTTCAGCAACGCCTGCGGGTCCGCCCGGCCGACTACCTGGCCCGGGCCCGCGATCTGCAGGCGCGCGGCGCCGGCGGCGAGATGCCGGGGCTGTTGCAGGAGGTCCTGGCCACCTCCGTCGCCAACCTGCGCGAAACCTTCGAGGCCAACGGCGAGGCACGGTTCATCGCCTGCGCCGAGGCCCTGACCAAGGCACGGCGCGTATATGTGGTCGGCCTGCGCAGCTGTTTTCCGGTGGCCTTCTTTTTCCACTATGCCTATCGCATGTTCCGCAACAACGCGGTCCTGCTCGACGGGCGCGGCGGGACCTTCGGCGACGACCTGCGCGCCTTCGGGGCCGAGGACGGGATCTTCGCCGTCAGCCTGGAGCCCTATGCCGACGAGACCGTGCGCGCCGTGGACTACGCCAAGGACCGCGGGGGGACGACGGTGGTGGTGACCGACAGCCCGGTGTCGCCGCTCGCCAAGAACGCCGACCACGTGCTCATCGTCCGCGGCGAAAGCCCGTCGTTCTTCCATTCCATCGCCGCCGCGGTGGCCGCCGCCGAGGCCCTGATCGTCCTCATGGTGGCGCAGGGCGGGCGGGCGGCGCTGTATACGATCGAGGAAAGCGAGCGCCAGTTGGGAAGCTTCGACGCCTATTGGCACCGGACGCGGAAAAAACGCGCCGGCCCCTCGGGCCGCGAATGAGCCGGCCAGCCGTGAGCCGCATCTTTCAGCGCCAGATCGGCGTGGACCTGCCGATGGCGGCGGGCGGCGAGGGCATTTACATCGTCGATGGGACGGGCAAACGCTACCTCGACGCCTCCGGTGGCGCCGCCGTTTCCTGCCTCGGGCACAGCGACGCCGACGTGCGCCGCGCCATCAAGGAACAGGTCGACAAGCTGGCCTTCGCCCACACCGGGTTCTTCACGTCGGAACCGGCCGAGGCGTTGGCGGACGTCCTGATCGAGGGGGCGCCCGCCGGAATCGAACGGGTGTACTACATGTCCGGCGGATCCGAGGCGGTGGAGGCGGCCCTGAAGATGGCCCGCCAGTATTTCCTCGAGACCGGCCGGCCCGAGCGCGCACGTTTCATCGCCCGCTGCCAGAGCTTCCACGGCACTACCCTGGGCGCGCTGGCGGTGGGCGACCACCGGGCCCGCCGGGCGCCCTATCAGCCTATGCTCACCGAGGTAACCCATATATCGCCCTGCTATGCCTACCGCGGCATGGAACCGGGAGAGAGCGAAGAGGAATACGGCCGCCGCGCCGCCGACGAGCTGGACGCCGCGATCCTGAAACTGGGGCCGGAGACCGTCGCCGCCTTCGTCGCCGAGACGGTGGTGGGGTCGTCGCTCGGGGCGGTGCCGCCGGTGCCCGGGTACTTCCAGCGCATCCGCGACATCTGCGACCGCCACGGGGTGCTCCTGATCCTGGACGAGGTCATGTGCGGCATGGGGCGCACGGGCACGCTCCATGCCTGCGAGCAGGACGGCATCGTGCCCGACCTGCTGTGCGTCGCCAAGGGCCTGGCCGCCGGCTATCAGCCCATGGGTGCGGTACTGGTCTCGGGCAAGGTGTTCGATGCGTTCCGCAAGGGAAGCGGCGCCTTCCAGCACGGCCACACCTACATGGGCCACCCGACGGCCTGTGCCGCCGCCCTGGCCGTGCAGCGCGCCATCCGGTCGCGCAACCTGCTGGCCAACGTGCGGCGCCAGGGCGAGGCGTTGGCTGAAGGCCTGCGCCAACGCCTGGGCGATCACCCCCATGTCGGCGACATCCGCGGCCGGGGGCTGTTCCGTGGCATCGAGCTGGTCGCCGACCGGGCGACCAAGGAGCCGTTCGATCCGGGTCTGAAAATACACGCCCGAATCAAAAGCGAAGCCATGGACCGCGGCCTCATCTGCTATCCCGCCGGCGGCACCGCCGACGGCGACCGCGGCGACCACGTGCTTCTGGCGCCGCCGTTCATCGTCGAGGACTCCCAGGTGGCGGACATCGTGGACCGGATCGGGGACGCCATAGACGCCGCCGTGCGCTAGGCTGCCGCGTGACCATCCCCCGGCCCCGCGCCGGCGGGAATAGATCATTTGTAATCAATCGTGAAAGATGCGAATCATTTGTTGCACGAAACGCTTTGCCGAGGATAAGGTAGTTTCAGACAAACCAAGGCAAACGCGTCGGCCCGCCGGCCCGGGATTAAGGGTTGTCGGCCGGTGTGGCGCCTGTAAACTATAAGGAATACCGGTCAGGACGCGTCTCTGGCCGAAGCGGGGAGGTAAAAGTACCGTGTCGGGAACAAAAATACCGGCGCACGGGCGGGCCAACGGCTCGCCCACCCAGTCACAATCCCCATGCAAGGATTTCCGGCCGTCCCGGACCTTTCGACGTTTGCCCGGGCCGGCGGACGGGCGGTCCGGCGCTTCGATGGCGCCGTTCCATTCTTGCTTTGTCTCGTTCAACTAGGGAGGACCATCCGTAATGAGAAAACTTACCGTATCCACACTGGTCCTGGCTCTGGCTGCGGGGGCGTTTTTCGGCGCCGGCACCCAGTCCGCCCAGGCCCAGAAGAAGTTCATCGCCATCGGCACCGGCGGTCCGACCGGCGTTTACTTCGTCGTCGGGAACGCGATCTGCCGCATGGTTCACCGGGCAGCCGCCGAGGGCCGCAAGAAGGGCCGCAAGCACGGCATCCGCTGCGCGGCGCCGTCGACCGGCGGCTCGACATACAACATCGGTCAGATTCGCCAGGGTGAACTGGACTTCGGCATCGCCCAGTCGGACTGGCAGTACCATGCCTACAACGGCACTTCCAAGTTCAAGGGCAACGCGTTCAAGAAGCTGCGCGCCGTCTTCTCCGTGCATCCCGAGCCCTATCACATCATCGTGGGCAAGGGCACCGGCATCACGTCGTGGGCCGATCTCAAGGGCAAGCGGTTCAACATCGGCAATCCGGGCTCCGGCCAACGCGGCACCACGGAGGTCCTGATGGCGGCGTACGGGACCAAGAAGAGCGACTTCAAGATCGCCACCGAGCTGACCTCGACCGAGCAGTCCAAGGCGCTGTGCGACGGCAAGATCGACGCCTACGGCTACACGGTCGGCGTGCCCAACGCCGGCGTCTCGATTGCCACCGACGGCTGCGACGCCAAGATCATCAACCTCAACACCGGCGTCGAGAAGAAGCTGGTCGACGAGAACGCGTTCTACGCCTTCGCGACCATCCCCAAGGGCACCTATAAGACCACCGACGCCGACGTCACGACCTTCGGCGTCATGGCCACCTTCATCACCAGCGCCGACGTGCCCGAGGACGTGGTCTACGAGGTCACCCGGGCGGTATTCGAGAACCTCGACGACTTCAGGAAGCTCCATCCCGCCTTCAGGAACCTCGATCCCAAGTTGATGATAAAGAACGCGCTCTCGGCACCGCTGCACCGGGGCGCCGTCAAGTACTACAAGGAAAAGGGCTGGATGTAGTATCCACGGCCTGTCGAGCACCGGCATCCCCTTCGGGGGGTGCCGGTTTCTCTTGATTCGTCGTTATTTGTTGGTGGACTTTTCCCATGGCTGAGCCCCCGTCGTCCATCCCCGACGTTTCCCAGGAAGAGATCGAAAAGGCGATCGAGGAGGTCGACTACAGCGGGCGCAAGCACGGCCCGCGCCTAGCCATGATGGTCAGCGGGATCGCCGCGGCGTGGTCGCTGTTTCAGCTCTGGATCGCCTCGCCGCTGCCCTTTATGTTCGATATCGGCATTATCATCGACGTGCCGGCGCGCGGCGTCCATCTGGCGTTCGGGCTTTTGCTTTGTTTCCTCATGTTCCCGGCGGCGCGGTCCCTGGCGACGCGGCAAATCCCAATCTATGACGTCTTCCTGGCGCTGCTGAGCGCCGGCTGCGCGCTATACCTGTGGTTTGGCTACGAGGGGCTGGTCGATCGCGACGGGATCCTGATGAACGTCGACGTTTTCGGTTTTTCCTTTCCCTTCGAAGCGGTCCTCGGCGGCGTCGGCATGCTTCTTCTCCTGGAGGCGACGCGGCGCAGCATCGGCCTCCCGCTGGTGATCGTCGCCGGCGTGTTTATCGTTTTCTCCATATTCGGCCAGTCGATGCCGGACATCATCTCGCATCGGGGCCTCTCGCCGACCCGGCTGATCGGCTATCACTGGCTGGGCGGGGAGGCGATCTTCGGCATTCCCATCGACGTCTCGGTCAGCTTCGTCTTCCTGTTCGTGCTCTTCGGCGCACTCCTGGACAAGGCCGGGGCGGGCAGGTATTTCCTCGATCTGTCGTTCGCCATGGTGGGCAAGTACCGCGGCGGCCCGGCCAAGGCGGCCATCCTGGCCTCGGGCATGACCGGGATGATATCCGGCTCGTCCATCGCCAACGTGGTGACCACCGGCACCTTCACCATCCCGGTGATGCGCTCCGTCGGCATGTCCGCGGTCAAGGCCGGCGCCATCGAGGTGGCGGCGTCCACCAACGGGCAGTTGATGCCGCCGATCATGGGCGCGGCGGCGTTCATCATCGCCGAGCTGATCGGCATCTCGTACTTCGAGGTCGTCAAGGCGGCCTTCATTCCGGCCGTGTCTTCGTACATTGCGCTGATTTACATTTCGCACCTGGAGGCGATGAAGCTGGGACTCAAGGGCCTGCCGAAAAGCCAGATCCCGCCCCTGGGCAAGACCTTCCGCAGGGGCCTCCACTTCCTGATCCCGATCACGGTCCTGATTTACCTGCTGATGGTGATGCGGTGGACGGCCGGCACCGCCGTCTTCTATTCGATCCTCCTGATGATGATGATCATCCTGATGGAAAAGGTTTGGCACGAGATGCGCGGCGGCGGGTCCGACGCCGTTCAAGCCCTCAAGGACGGCCTTCGTTTGATCTACGACGGCCTGGTCGCCGGCGCCCGCAACATGGTCAACATCGCCGTCGCCGTCGCCGCCGCCGGCATCATCGTCGGCGCCGTCGGCTCGACCGGCCTCAACAACGCCATGGTCGGCGTCATCGAGGCGATCTCGGGCGGCAACGTGTATATCCTTCTGGTCCTCACCGCCGTGCTCGCCCTGATCCTCGGCATGGGCCTGCCGACGACCGCCAACTACCTGGTCGTCGCCTCGCTGCTGGCGCCGGTGCTGGTCGAACTGGGGGCCGCCTCCGGTCTGGTGCTGCCGCTGATCGCCGTTCATCTTTTTGTCTTCTACTTCGGCATCCTCGCCGACGACACGCCGCCGGTCTGCCTGGCGGCGTTCGCCGCCGCCGCCATCTCGCGCGCCGACCCCATCCAGACCGGCATCCAGGGTTTCATCTACGACATGCGCACGGCCATCCTGCCCTTCATCTTCATCTTCAACCCGGAACTGCTGCTGATCGGCATCGAGAGCGTCTGGCACGGCCTGTTGATTTTCGCGGTGACCATGCTCGCCCTGCTATCGTTCAGTTCCCTGACCCAGGGGTGGACTCTGGTCAGCAACAGGATCCACGAGGGCGTCATGCTGGCCGTCGTCGTGATGATGCTGTTCAGGCCCGGGATCTTCATGAACCTGGTCTATCCGGACTTCGCGACCCTCGACCTGGAGAAGTTCGTGGCCGGCGAGGTTTCGGCGAAGCAAGCCTACACCGTGCGCTTCCATATTGTGCGCACGACCGATTACGGCGACCGCTTCAAGCTTTTCAGGCTGGCGACGCCCGACATGCCGGCGGCCGGCCCCGGGGATTACTACGGGATCACCCTCGAGCTCACCGAGGACGGCCGCTACGAGGTTGCCGAGCTGGCCTTCAAAGGGCTCGCCGAGCAGGCCGGCATCAAGGTCGGCGACACCCTCACCGAGGTCGACGTCGAGCAGCTGGGGCAGCCGTCCAAGATGTGGGTCTACCCGATCGGGCTGGCCCTGCTGGGGCTGGTCATCCTGTCCCAGTGGCCGCGCTGGCGCCGCGCCAAGGCGTCCGAGGCGGCGGCGGCCGTCACCGCCGAATGATACCAAGGGTCGCTGATCATGACTCATAGAGATCGCGTAGGCGGCTCGTCGGGCAGGAGAAATGTTGCAGGCGATGCCCCGCATCGTCAAAACTTTTCGACGCCCTCCGACGGGCCGCATACGCGACCGGAACGGCGGTTTACCAAGGCTTTCGGACGGCGTCGCGCACGCTTCGCGATGCGGGGCATCGCCACAGCGCACGCTCCTGGCCGAAAACCTTGGTAAGCCGTCTCTATGGGTCATGATCAGCGACCCTTGGTATGAGGAGGAGCGGACATTTACAAGAACATCCTCCTGACGGTCGATCTCAACGACGAGAGTTCGTGGAAGAAGGCCCTGCCGGCGGCGGTCGAGTACTGCCAGGCCTTCGGGTCCACCCTGCGTGTGGCCACCGTGATCCCCGACTTCGGCTTGGGCGCCGTCGGAGCGCACTTTCCCGGGGACTTTGCGGAAAAGGCGGTGGCCAAGGCCAAGGAGGATTTGCGGGCCTTCGTCGGCGAGCGCGTTCCCTCCGACGTCGAGACCCGGCGCAGCGTCGGATATGGCACGGTCTACGAGGAAATCCTCAAGATCGCCAAAGAGACCGGCTGCGACTTGATCGTCATCGCCTCGAACCGGCCCGAGCTCAAGGACTACCTCCTGGGCCCCAACGCGGCGCGGGTCGTGCGCCACGCCGATTGTTCGGTCCTGGTGGTGCGCGACTGAAACGACGACGCGCCGCCGTCCCGCGCGAGACGGCGGCGCTTCACGGGCAGGGTTTTCCGGTTACTTGAGCGTCTTCAAATAGGCGATGACGTCGGCGCGTTGGGCGTCTTTCTTCAGCTTGAACCCCATGGACGTGCCCTTGGCGCCGCGTTTCTTGACGAATTTCTTCGGATCCGCCAGGTACTCGTCCAGCAACGCCTCGTCCCAGGTATAGTCGGCGCCCTTCAGGCCCCTGTATCTCTTGTAGCCCTCGGCGGTCCCCGCCTGGCGGCCGAACACCCCGAACAGGTAGGGGCCGACCTTGTTCTTGCCTGGCTTCGCGCTGTGGCAGGCCTTGCACTTCTTGAAGACCTTTTCGCCTTTGACGGGGTCGCCGGCGCCGGCGAAAGCCGGGCCGCCGGCCAGGGCCACTGCGATGGCCAGGCCGAGGGCGGGAAAAATGCCTTTTACCATTCGTCTTGTTCTCCTCGAATCTGGTGGCACCGACATATACGCCGGCCCATTATCGGTCTCGGGGCCAGGCCTTGCAACCGTTGGCCATGTTTTAGTGGCCTGGATCAGCTAATTAGCTGATCCAGGCCACTAGTGCACCGACTCAGACGGATGGTTCAGGCTGGAGCCAAGCGTCGCGCGGCTCTGCGGGGCAGTTGGGTGAATCACCTGTTTGCATCTGTGCACTAGGCCCACAAGGGCGGGCGGATCGGACATGTTTATATTGTGCCGGACGGGGGCGCGGTCAAGACCTTCCCTTTTCGGCGGCCCCGGGCCTTAGGCTCCGGACTCATAACCAGTAGCAGACGGTAGCGACGAGACAGACGGCGGCGAGGAAGTTTTGAGCGAGGCGGTCGTATCGGGTGGCGATTCTGCGGAAGTCCTTGAGACGGCCGAACATGCGCTCGATGGCGTTGCGCTGCCGGTAGAGGACGGGCGAAAAGCAGTTCTTCCACCGCCGATTGGCTTTGGGCGGAATGTTCGGCGCGGCGCCCTTGGCCTCGATTTTTCGACGGAGGGCATCGCTGTCATAGCCTTTGTCGCCATGAAGGACGTCGGTTTCCGGCATGAGGTCCAGCAGGGCGTCGGCCGCCGTGCAATCGGCCACCTGGCCGCCGGTCAGGAGAAAGGCGATCGGGCGGCATTGACGGTCGGTCAGGGCGTGGATCTTGGTGGTGCGCCCGCCCCGGGAGCGGCCTATGGCCTGACTGAGTTCCCCCCTTTTCCGCCCGAGGCGCAGCGATGGGCCTTGACCGCCGATGAATCGATCAGCAGCTCCGCCGGCGGACCGCCAGCCGAGGCCAGCGCGTGAAAAATATCCGTCCAAACTCCTTTCGCCGCCCAACGCACGAAGCGATTGTACAGCGTCTTGCGCGGCCCATAGA
>JADFHR010000125.1 GCA_022567015.1 Pseudomonadota bacterium | reverse complement strand
CGGCCGGAGACGCGGCCGTCGCCGCGCGTTTCGCCACCGATCACATCTTCCACCCCATCCGCCTGGAGCCCTACCTGCTCGCCGCCGGCCGCGCCCATCCCGACCGCGCCGCCGCCCTGGGGGCCCTTGCCGAGACCACCGCCGGGACCAAGCGGGCGCTGGTCCACGGCGACGTCAGCCCGAAGAACATCCTTGTCGGGCCCGAGGGCCCCGTTTTCCTGGACGCCGAGTGCGCCTGGTACGGGGACCCGGCCTTCGATCTGGCGTTCTGCCTCAACCACCTTTTGCTGAAATGCCTGTGGACGCCGCGGGCGGCGCGCGGTTTCCTGGCCTGCTTCGACGCCCTTGCCGGCGCCTATCGGGCCGGCGTCGACTGGGAGGACCGGGAAGAGCTGGAGGCCCGCACCGCCCGCCTGCTGCCCGGGTTGTTGCTGGCCCGGGTGGACGGCAAGTCGCCGGTCGAGTACCTCACCCGAAACTCCGACATCGACCGTGTCCGCCGGGTGGCGCGGGCGCTGCTGGCGGCGCCGGTCGACACCCTGGACGCCGTGCGCGGCGCCTGGGCGCAAGAGATCGACCCATGACGGAAACCGCCATCGCCCAGGTGAAGGGACGGCGGGTGTGGGATTCGCGCGGCCGCCCCACCGTCGAGGCCGAGGTCCGCCTGGCCGGCGGCGCGGCGGGGCGGGCCATCGCGCCGGCGGGGGCGTCCCGGGGCAGGGGCGAGGCCGTGGACCTGCGCGACGGCGGAGACCGTTTCGGCGGCTTCGACGTGCAAACCGCCGTCGCCCATGTCAACGGCGAAATCGCCACCGCGCTTTGCGGCGCCGATGCCGCCGGCCAGGACGCGGTGGACCGCATCCTGATCGACCTGGACGGCACGCCGGACAAGGGGCGCCTCGGCGGCAACGCCCTCATCGCCGTGTCCATGGCCGTGGCCCACGCCGCCGCGGCCGCCGCCGGGGAGCCCCTGTGGCGGCACCTGGGCGGCGAGAAGCCCGGCCGCATGCCGGTACCCCAGGTCCAGATCTTCGGCGGCGGCGCCCACGCGGGACGCCGGGTGGACATCCAGGACTTCATGGTCGTCGCCCTGGCGGCGGACAGCTTCGACCAGGCCCTGGAGTGGACGGCGGAGGTGTACCGGGCCGCCGGCCGCCTGATGGAGTCGGCGGGGACCCTTCAGGGGGTGGCCGACGAGGGCGGCTATTGGCCGGTGTTCGCCACCAACGAGGAAGGACTGGAAACCCTGGTCCGCGCCATCGAGGACGCCGGTTTCGTGCCGGGAGAGGAGGTCGCCGTCTGCCTCGACGTGGCGGCGTCCCAGTTGGGCGGCGGCGGGCGCTACCGCCTGGGCCTCGAGGGACGGGAGTTGGACTCCGACGGCCTGGGCGAAATGCTGGCCGGCTGGATCGAGCGCTACCCCATCGTCTCCATCGAGGACCCCCTGGCCGAGGACGACGAAGAGGGCTTCCGCCGCTTCATGCGCGCCGTCGGCGGCAAGGTCCAGGTCGTCGGCGACGATTTCCTGGTCACCGACGCCGGGCGGGTGCGCCGGGCCGCCGCGGCCGGCGCCTGCAACGCCTTACTGGTCAAACCCAACCAGGCGGGCACCCTGAGCGAGGCCAGGGCGGCGCTGGAGGCGGCCAGGGCCGCCGGATGGGGGACCATCGTCTCGGCCCGCTCGGGGGAAACCGAGGACGTGACCATCGTCCATCTGGCCGTCGGCTGGGACGCCGGCCAGATCAAGGTGGGCTCGTTCGCCCGCTCCGAAAGGATGGCCAAGTGGAACGAGGCCCTGCGCATCGAGGAATCCCTGGGCCCGGCGGCCCGCTTCGCCGGACGGGAGCCCTTCCCGTGATCGGCGGGCCGGGCCCCGACCGGTTCAGGGCCGGCCCGGCGGGCGGAAGCGCGCCATATAAGTGGGCAGGACGGTTTCCACCGCCGTCGGCTCGATGCCCAGATCGGCCAACGCCGGTACATTTGCGCCGACCACGTTGTCGGTTTTCATGAGGATGATCTGGTCCCTGGTCAGCGGCGGGTTGGGCAGGATCCCCGCAAGCACCGCCAGGACCTCGCCGAGACCGTAGGGCGCCGGCACCAGTATCCTCTTCCGCCCGATCTCTTCGAGCAGCAACCGCATCAGCGCCTTGTAGGTGTAGACCCGCGGGCCGCCCAGTTCGTAGGTCTGGCCCCGTGCCGACGGCCGGGCCAGGACCCGCGCCGCCGCTTCGGCGACATCGTCCACGTAAACCGGTTGCAGCCTCGTCATTCCTCCGCCGAACAGCGGCAGGGCCGGGGCAACCCGGGCCAGGGCCGCCAGGGTGTTGAAGAAGGCATCCTCCGGTCCGAACAGGACGCTGGGGCGCAGGATGGTGGCGTCGGGGAACGCCTCCCGGACCGCCGCCTCGCCGGCGGCGCGGGCGCGGACGTAGGAGGATTCGGAGTTGGGCTCGGCGCCGATGCCGGAGACGTGGACCAGGCGCGCGATCCCCGCCCGCGCCGATTGCCGCGCCACGTGCCGCGCGCCCAGCACATGGACGGCGTCGAACGTGGCCTCGCCGCGCTCCACGTAAAGGCCGACGGCGTTGACGACGGCGCCCGAGCCCTCCACCGCCCGCGTCACCGAGTCTTCGTCGCGGACGTCGGCGCGCACCGGCACGATCCGCCCGGCCCCGCCCTCGGGCGCCGGCGCGGCGTCGGGGTTGCGGACCGCCACCCGCACCGCCGCGCCCCCGGCGGCCAGGCGCCCGGCGATGCGCCGGCCGAGGAATCCCGATCCCCCGAAGACGGTTACCTGGCCTTGCGCCATACGCTTTCTCTATCCCGTTGCCCGCGCAGGGGCGCGGCACGGCCCCCGGCATGGCGTGCGTCGGGCGGCCTGGGTGGCCTGGAACGCTGCCGTCCGCTCCCTCGGGTGTGCACGCCCCTATTGTGCGGCAAGGCCGGGCGCTGGCATAGTGCCGCGGGAACGCGGGCGGGGTGCGTCGCCGCGGGCGCGCCGGCACATCCGGCCCGGAGCCGTTGCGGGACGGGACCTTCCCTTGCGTCGTGACCGAACATGATCGCGCTGACCCACCTGTCGGGCCTGGACTGGGTGATCCCCCAAGTGAAACCGGTGCGGCTCGTCTCGCTGCTCGAGCCCGAGGCGATGATCGCGACGCCCGGCGGCGTGTACCCGGCGATGCACCTGAAGATCGAGGTGGACGACATCGTTGCGCCACAACCCGGTACCATCCACCCGCGTGAGGATCACATCCGGCGTCTGCTCGAGTTCGGCGCCCGCTGGGACGGGGAAACAGGTCTCCTCGTGCATTGCGCGGGCGGGCGGTCGCGGTCGCCGGCGGCGCTGATGATACTGCTGGTGCAAAAAAACCCCGGCCGGGAGGCGGAGGTGGCGCGCATGCTGTACGAACGGGCGCCGCACATCTGTCCCAACCGGTTGATGGTCGAACTCGGGGACCGGGTGCTGGGCCTGGACGGCAGGCTGGTCGCGGCCCTCGACGGCATGCCGCCGCCCGATGGCACGCTCCTGGAAGGCTTCAGGTCTTTCCCGGTGCGGGTCGGCGGGGGTGGGACGTGACGCCGTTTCCGTTCCGCCATTGGCGGGCGCCCGGCTCGCTGGCGCCCCTCAAGGGGCTCATTTGCCCCCGAAGGTGCCCATCAGGAAGGCCGCCCCGGCGAGCATTACCAAGGCAATGCCACCGATGCTGAGAACAAGGATGATCAGGTATTTGATGACCTCGGAACCATCCTTTTTTCTGCCCACAGCCGGCGCGGCGGACGCATCTTTCGTTTCTTCCTGCGTCGCGGGTTTCGGCTTCCCTTTCGCGGCGCCCCTCGCCTCGTTGAAAATGGTCCTGGTAATCGTCCTGTCGGCTTCGTCGTCGTAGGTTTCCTGGACGACCTTGACGGCCTTCAGGTGGCGGTTGTCCAGGAGGGTACGGGCTTCGTACAACGCCACCTGCCGGTCGTCATAAACGGATTCGATCGTCCATTTGTCGCCCCTGGTCGACAACACCTCGTATGAAACGGACCTGGCCATATCCTTATCCCCATCGCCCCATCCCGCGTGTCAGGAGAGTCCCGGATTCGGAGCGCGTGTCGCCCCGCGCCCTTGGAATCTCTTTCCCCCGCCACTGGCCTCCCAGCCATTGGCCGCGTATTTGCGATGTTCCCTGAATGCCTTCGCGGGCCGCCTTGCCCCTGCCGCCGGCGCCCGGCGCGGCGTTCTCATTTGCCGCCAAACATTATAATCATAAACGCCAGCAGACCAATCACCGTCAACAGGATTCCGCCGACGCTCAGCACCAGCATTACGATATAGCGGACGAAATCGGAATCCTCCTTCTTCTTTCGCGGCGGCGCGGCGGCGCGAAGGGGCGGGCTTGGCTTGTGCCGCCCGTGTTTCGGCTTTTCGAAACCCTTTTCCTCGGTGAATATGGTTCTCAATATGGAGGTGTCGGTTTCGTCGTTGTAGTTCTCCTGGATGACCTTGACGCCCCTGTGGTGTCGTCTTTCGAGAAGGTCGCGGGCTTCGTGCAGGGCCTGTTCCCTGTCGTCATAGACGGAATCGATGTACCAGTTCCCGTTCCTCAGGGAATGCACCTCGAATAACACGGTCGTCGGCATGGGATCGTCCCCGTTCTTACATCGGCGACGCCGGGGAGGCGTGAAAACCGGAGGGCACGCAGCGTGACATGTCAGGCGTCTTCGTCTTTCTTTCGACAATTCGCCGCGCCGAGGAGGAATTCTATCGTGTCCCCGCCCTCGCTCAGGGGAAGGAGGATGCTGCGGTAGAGCACCGTCCCGCCCTGGACATGGCTGAATTCGCCGCCGCCGGTAATCGGGACCTTTTTGGCAAGAGTCATGCGGTAACGGCCCACGGCCTGTGCAAGAAGGGTCCCCGCGGGCACCGCCGAGACCGGCTGGCCCGTGAGATCCGAGGGCAATTCATCGGCGAAGAAGTCTCCGACGCGTTCGAACGCCGGTTCCCCTTCTCCGTCGGCGACCCTGAGCACAAAGATCGAAGGCCCGATGTCGCCCAGATCCCGCTTGAGAACGGCGTCAAGGGTTGGGAACGCGCCGTCCCCCTGGGCGTCCCGCCAGTGGACGAGAAGGCGGTGCACCATCCTGCGCTCGATGCCTTTGGGCCGGTCTTCCATGGTTCTAATGCCGTTGCTCAACAATACCGAGCCGCTTCGTGGCGGCGAATGGGCTCGCCCGGGGGGCCGGGAAAGCGCCTCAGGTCAATATGTAGGGGGGCCGGGACGCGGCTGCCAGAAGGGCCGCGCCCTTCCGCATTCATCTGCCTCTGGCCTCACGCGACCGGCCGCGCGGTTTCCCGGTACGATTGAAAAAGCCGAATTGTAGGAAGAGGGCGTCGACGCCGCGGGAAACCGCGACACGGGGCCTTATACCAAGGGGCGCTGATCATGACCCAACGAGCCGGCTTACCAAGGTTTTCGGCCTTAAGCGTGCGCTGTGGCGATGCGGGGCATCGCAAAGCGTACGCGACGCCGTCCGAAAGCCTTGGTAAGCCGCCGTTGCGGTCGCGTATGCGGCCCGTCGGAGGGCGTCGAAAAGTTTTGACGATGCACCGCATCGCCTGCAACTTTCCTCCTGCCCGACGAGCCGCCTACGCGATCTCTATGAGTCATGATCAGCGCCCCTTGGTATTACGTCCTCAGGGTGCCGCCGGTGGCCTTTTCCACGCTGGCCACCACTTTTCGCGCCACGGCATCGATCTCCGCGTCGGTGAGGGTCTTTTCGGTGGGTTGCAGGGTGACGTTGATGGCCAGGGATTTCTTGCCGGCGCCCACGTTGCCGCCGGAGAAGACGTCGAACACGCGCACCTTGGCGATCAGGCTCTTGTCGGCGCCGCGGGCGGCGCCGAGGACCGCATCCGCGGCCACGTCCTCGTCGACGACGAAGGCAAAGTCCCGCTCCACCGGCTGCAAGGGCGACAGCTCCAGGTGTGGCTTGGCGGCGCTTTTCCGGGCCCTCAATTTGGGAAGATGGTCGAGGAAGACCTCGAACCCGGCGATGGGGCCCTTGACGTCCATCTTTCCGAGCACACCGGGGTGGATCTCGCCGAAGCACGCCAACACCGTTTTCGGGCCCAGACGCACGGTCCCCGACCGTCCGGGGTGGTACCACGGCGGCGCGTCGGCGGAAACCCGAAGGCTTTCGGACGGCGCGCCGAGGGCGGCGAGAACGGCCAGGACATCGCCCTTGGCATCGAACACGTCCACCGGCCGGGGCGAATCCGCCCAGTTGCGTGGGCCCGTGCGCCCGGCGCGCACGCCGGCGGCCACCATGGCCTGGTCCTGGGGCTCGTCGCCGGCGTATTGGGGGCCGACCTCGAACAGGGCGGCGTCGGCGGCGCCGCGGTCGGCGTTCGATCCGCAGGCGGCGATCAGGTTGGGCAGCACCGAGGGACGCATCACATCCAGCTCACTGCTGATCGGGTTGACCAGGTGCGTCGATTCCGGCGCCCCCCCGAACAGCGCCGCGTCGCCCGAGGCCATGAATGACAGGGTGACCGCCTCGACCAGGCCGCGCCCGGCCAGCACCCGCCCGGCGGCGGCGCGGCGGCGCTGCTCGGGGGGGCGCGCGGGATGGGGCAGCGGCGTGGTGCGCTCCAGGGGCAACGCCGGAATGCGGTCGTAGCCGTAGATGCGCACCACCTCTTCGATCAGGCAGGCCTCGCCGACGATGTCGCTGCGCCAGGAGGGGACGCCGACGGTGAGCGTTTCGCCATCCTTGTCGATGGTGAAGCCGAGGGCGGTGAGAATCCGCTCCACCTGGCGCGCAGGGACGTCTGCGCCGCCGAACGTGCCGACGCGGCCGGGGCGCAACGCGATGGGGCGCCGCGGCGGCGGCTCTTCGCCGGCGATCACCAGCTCCGAAGGCTCGCCGCCGCACAAATCGAGGATCAGGCGGGTGGCGATCTCCATGCCATCGACCACGAAGGCGGGGTCGATACCGCGCTCGAACCGGTAGCGCGCGTCCGACATCAGGTTGAGCTTGCGTCCCGTCGCCGCCGTGCGCACGGGATCGAACAGCGCCGATTCGACGAAGATGTTGACCGAGTCCGCGGTGCAGCCCGTCCGCTCGCCGCCGATGACGCCGCCCAATGCCTCGGCCCCGTGGTCGTCGGCGATGACCGTCATCCCGGCGTCCAGTTCGTACACCTTGCCGTTCAGCGCGGGCAGGGATTCCCCGGCCCGGGCCAGGCGGACGCGGAGGTCGCCGCCGACCTTGTCGGCATCGAACACGTGCAGGGGCCGGCACAGGCCGATGGTGAGATAATTGGTGATGTCGACCAGGGCCGAAATGGGCCGCAGCCCGACGGCCCCCAGCTTGTCCCTGAGCCAGGCCGGGCTGTCCGCGTTTTTGACGCCACGGATGGCGCGGCCGACGAAATAGGGGCACGCGTCGGCGCATTCGGCGTCGAACTCCAGATGGACGGCGATGGGACTCCTGAACGTGCCCGGGACCGGGTCCGCGTCCACGGGCTTCAGGGTCCCCAGCCCGGCCGCCGACAGATCCCGGGCGATCCCCCGGATGCCCAGGCAGTCGCCCCGGTTGGGCGTGACCGCGATGTCGATCACCGGATCGGAGAGGCCCATGACGCCGGCGGCGGGCGCGCCCACCGGCGCGTCCCCGGGAAGCTCGATGATCCCCTCGTGCTCGTCGCTCAGGCCCACCTCGCGCTCGGACAGCAGCATGCCGTTGCTTTCCACGCCGCGGATGCTGGTTTTCTTGAGCCGCATCCCGGTGCCCGGAATGACCGCCCCGGCGGCGGCGAACACGCCCAACATGCCGGCGCGCGCGTTGGCGGCGCCGCACACCACCTGGGTGGTTCCGCTGCCCGTGTCCACCCGGCAGACCTTGAGGCGGTCGGCGTTGGGATGGGGCTCCGCCGCCAGCACCCGCGCCACCACGAACCCCGCCAGCCCGTGGGAACGGTCGATCACCTCTTCCACCTCCAGGCCGACCATGGTCAGCCGTGCGGCGATCTCGTCGACCGGGGCGTCGGTGTCCAGGTGGTCCTTGAGCCAGCTGAGCGGCACCTTCACGAATTCAGCCCTCCGACCATGCTGGGAATGTGAAGGGCGGGGAATCCATAGTGCCGGAGCCACCGCAGGTCGGACTCGAAAAAGGTGCGCAGATCCCCGATTCCATACTTCAGCATGGCGATGCGCTCGACGCCCAGTCCGAAGGCGAAACCCTGGTATTTGGCCGCATCGATGCCGCAGTTTTCCAGGACCTTGGGATGGACCATGCCGCAGCCGAGGATTTCCAGCCAGTCGTCGCCGTGGCCGATGCGGAACGCGCCGCCGGCGCGGGTGCAGCCGATGTCCACTTCCGCCGAGGGCTCGGTGAAGGGGAAGTAGCTGGGACGGAAGCGCACGGGCAGATCCTCGACGCCGAAGTAGGCCCGGCAGAACTCGATCAGACAGCCCTTCAGGTGGCCCATGTGGGTGGTCTCGTCCACCACCAGGCCCTCCACCTGGTGGAACATGGGCGAATGGGTGGCGTCGTAATCGCAGCGGTACGTGCGGCCGGGCACGATGATGCGCAGCGGGGGCTTCTGCTCGCCCATGGTGCGGATCTGAACCGGCGAGGTGTGGGTGCGCAGCACCCTGCGGTGGCCGCCCGCCATGCCCGGCAGATAGAAGGTGTCGTGCTCCTGGCGCGCCGGGTGCTCCGGCGGGATGTTGAGAGCCGTGAAGTTATGCCAGTCGTCCTCGATGTCCGGACCCTCGGCCACCGTGAAGCCCATCTCGCCGAAGATGGCGATGACCTCGTCGATGGTCTGGGTGATGGGATGGACGCGTCCCCGGCCTTCGGCGCGCACGGGCAACGTCACGTCCACCTTTTCCTCCATGAGCCGCGCCTCGAGGGTGGCGCCGGCGAGGTCTTCCTTGCGCGCCTCGATGGCGGCGGCGACGTCGTCCTTGAGCACGTTGAGGGCGGCGCCGGCGGATTTACGCGTCTCCGGGTCCATGGCGCCCAGACCCTTCATCAGCGCCGTGATCCGCCCCTTCCTGCCGAGGGCCTCGACGCGCACCCGTTCTAGACTTTGAAGAGAGTTGGCAGCGGCCGTGGCCTCGAGGACCTGGGTCTTGATGGTGTCGAGGTCGTCCTGCATTCTTCGCCCGCCTTATACCAAGGGTCGCTGATCATGACTCATAGAGATCGCGTAGGCGGCTCGTCGGGCAGGAGGAAAGTTGCAGGCGATGCGGCGCATCGTCAAAACTTTCCGACGCCCTCCGACGGGCCGCATACG
>JADFHR010000300.1 GCA_022567015.1 Pseudomonadota bacterium | reverse complement strand
ACCCGACGAGCCGGCTTACCAAGGTTTTCGGCCCTAAGCGTGCGCTGTGGCGATGCGGGGCATCGCAAAGCGTGCGCGACGCCGTCCGAAAGCCTTGGTAAGCCGCCGTTGCGGTCGCGTATGCGGCATGATCAGTGCCCCTTGGTATCAGACGTCACGGGTGAATTTCGCGATCTCCACTTCGGCCCGAAGCTCGATCTCGTCGATGATTTCGTTGAGCCTGGGATCGGCCGACGTGCGCCGTTGCGCGCGCATGGTTTGGGCGAGACCGGTAAGCTTGTCCCTGGACACCGCCCCCATCAGCAGGTCGTGGCGGAGCTCCTCCAGATGATCGAGGACGGTGTCGCCGTACCGTCGTGCCAACCCGCGGGAGCGCTCCTCCGTGGCGTCGGACACCTCCTGGATCGCCAGGATGGACCCCACGGCGGGGACCGGCGGGGACCCGATTTCCCCGGCCGCCTCCGCCATCCCCGTCACTTCCCTCAGGCGCACGGCGAATGCGCCGCCCTTGCCCGGCGTCGCTTTTTTCCGCCGCGCCGGCGCGGGCGCCTTGCTGGAACCGAGTTCCGAAACTCTCATGGACCGAAACAAAAATGTATGATCACGCCCCTTGTTACATTGGGCGGGGTTAAAAAGCGGTTAAGCGCCCCGGATGAGGGACGCCACCCCTTCCTTCCCGCGGCCGTTGCCGGGCGGCCCCAGTGGCCTGCTCCATGCCGGCGGCGGCCAGCCGCCGCGGTCCTCTTCACACCTGCCCCCGCCGTCGGGCCGGCGACGACCCCGGCGGCGGGCAGGGCAATCGAGAATGCGTTGCAATTTCATTTCCGATGGGCTACGGTGCGGTTTGGTAGTTAATGCGATTAAGTCTCAATTGCAAAAATTGGAAGAAACCGGAAAGTGACGCGCAAAACAGTCGTTGCGGTGCTTGCCGCCGTCGTCGGCCTGACCACCTTGCCCTCGCCCGCCGGCGCGGAGGGCGCCCACGTCAACCTCTATTCCTACCGCCAGCCATTTTTGATGAAGCCCCTGCTCGACGCCTTCACCCGCAAGACCGGGATCAAGGTGAACATGGTGTACGCGAAGACAGGGATGCTCGAGCGCCTCAAGGCCGAGGGCCGCAACAGCCCGGCCGACACCGTGCTCACCGCCGACATCGGGCGGCTCACCGATCTGGTGCGGGCGGGGCTGGTGCAGCCCGTCGTCTCGGCGGTGCTGAACGCCAACATCCCGCCCCAGTACCGCCATCCCGACGGCCTGTGGTTCGGGCTCACCACCCGCGCCCGGGTCATCTACGCCGACAAGACCCGGGTCAAGCCGGGCGAGGTGACCACGTACGAGGACCTGGCCGATCCCCGCTTCAAGGGCCGCATATGCACGCGCTCGGGAAAGCACGCCTACAACATCTCGCTTCTCGCCTCGTTCATTGCCGCCAAGGGGGAAAAAGCCGCCGAGGCGTGGGCGCGCGCCCTGAAATCCAACCTGGCGCGCCGCCCCCAGGGCAATGACCGCTCCCAGGTCCGGGCGATCAAGGAAGGCGAGTGCGATGTGGCGCTGGGCAACAGCTACTACATGGGCAAGATGGCGACCAACGACAAAAAGCCCGAGCAGAAGGCGTGGGCCGCGGCCGTCACCATCATCTTTCCCAACCAGCCGCGGGCCGGGCGGCCGGGCGGCGACGCGCTTGGCCGCGGCACCCACGTCAACCTCAGCGGCGCCGCGGTGACGAAAAGCGCGAAGAACCGGGATAATGCCATCCGGCTGCTCGAGTTCCTGAGCGGCGACTTCGCCCAGCGCATCTACGCCGAGCAGAACTTCGAATATCCGGTGAAACCCGGTGTCCCGCTGCACCCCCTGGTCGCCTCCTGGGGCACCTTCAAGGCGGACACCGTCCACCTGACCGAAGTGGCGAAATACCGGACGGCCGCCGCGAAAATCATGGACAGGGTAGCCTTCGATCATTAAGAGCCGCCGGGGGTCGCGGGGGCGCCCCCCGCATTTCCGATGACCGGGGGATAGATAAGGAGCGAACGCGGTTTGGGTTTGGCCGGAACACGGATTGGCGGCGTCGTCGGGACGGTCCGGCGCATCGACGGCTGGACCCTGGGCACGGTCCTGATCGCGCTTGCGGCGTCGGTCCCCCTTGCCGCGGTGATCTGGCTGGCCTTGACGCCGGGCGAAAGCGTGTGGGGACACTTGGCATCCACCGTGCTGCCGCTGTACATCCGCACCACGTTATTGCTCATGGCCGGTGTCGGCCTCGGCACCCTGGTCATCGGCGCCGGGACCGCGTGGCTGGTGACCATGTGCCGCTTTCCCGGCCGCCACATCTTCGAGTGGGCGCTGCTTCTGCCCATGGCCGTCCCGGC
>JADFHR010000299.1 GCA_022567015.1 Pseudomonadota bacterium | reverse complement strand
GCAACCTCCCCGCACCGTAGCGCCGCCGCCGGCTTGCCAATCTCCGCCCACGCGGACGCCGCCGCCGGCCGAGGTCGCCGCCCCACGGCCGCCAAAGCCACAACGGGCCGTGGCCGCCGCGGCGCCGCCGATCCGCAGGGCGAGACCGGCCGCGCCGACAGCCGGGGACCGGGCGGCGGACGAGTCCGGCGGATTCTTCCAGACACTGGCCGAGGCCTTCCGGCCCACCCCGCCAAAGAAGCGGGGCGACGGCGGTGACGGCGACGTGGAGGTGGCCCGGGTCCGGCTGCCCCCGACCCGCCTGCCCCCGCCCGCCGACGTGTCCCGGGAAGATCTGGACAAGGTGGCTCTGGCCCTGGGCCGGTCCGCGGCGCTGGGGAAAGCCGCCCCACCCACGACGGAGGAGCCGAAAGCCGGCGTGCGCTGCGTGCAAACGGCCGGCGGAGCGACGGTGGTTTGTGTGGAGTCCGTCGACTGGCCGGAGGAGGTGGCGTCCCTTGTCCAGGTCAAAAGCGGTATGTACCGGGGCGCCCAGGCCCTCGTCCGCTACGATGACGGCAAGGCCACGCGCCTGCATGCGCTTTTCCCCACGGAATCCTTCGACGCCATCGTCGCCTTTTGCACGCGTCGTTTCGGGCCTCCCCTGAAGACACTTGACCGGGGCACCGCGGGCCGGACCAACCCGACGGCCTTGTGGATGAGCATCGACCCCGTTACCGACCAGGTCGTCGCGCTGGAAATCCGCAAGTTCGACAATGTCCGGGGCGCCTATCCGGACACCGTGCACGGCGCCATGATGCTTTTCCCCGCCTCCGCGACACCCGTTTTCCCGCGCCTGCCGTTGCTCAAGCTCGAGCTTGAGATGATGAAGAACGGGCGCGCCGGGTGAGGGCGAAACGGCGGACAGCCTCGGCACGCCATCCGATCAGCCCCGCCCGATCGTGCCGGGGCAGCGATTCGCCCCCGTGCGGCGTCCCGTCACCGCGGACGGCGGGCGACAAGGGGGCCCGAACGGATGCGCCGGATGCCCGTGGCGCCTTGATTTGAACGCCATCGGCGGACCCATGACGGACGAAGTTTTAGACTTCCAGTTTAAAATGATTTTAAGATGGCCGGCACACAGTGGAGGCCTTCGCGGTACCGAGGCAAGCAAGGTTGGGGGATGGACATGAGCAACATACTGGCAGATCTGAAGAACACCGTGATCGCGGGGGTGGTCCTGACCGTGATCATGATCGCCGTCGTCGTCGGTTGGCACACCCAGGGCCTCGAATTCGACCAGAACTGGTGGGCCTTCCTGTTCCGCTGGCTGCACGTGCTCAGCGGGGTCATGTGGATCGGTCTGTTGTGGTATTTCAATTTCGTCCAGATCCCGACGATGCCGGCGATCCCCGATGAACTGAAACCGGCCATCGGCAAGCACATCGCCCCCGCGGCCCTGTTCTGGTTCCGCTGGGCCGCGATGGCGACCATCGTCACCGGCCTGATCGTGGCGGCCATAAACGAGTACCTACTCTGGGCCCTCACGCTGGGCATCATCGACGGCGCGGCCAAGCACACCGCCATCGGCATCGGCATATGGCTTGGCATCATCATGTGGTTCAACGTGTGGTTCATCATCTGGCCGAACCAGAAGAAGGTGCTGGGACTCGTCGAGGCCGACGCGGACGCCAAGAAGGCGGCGGCGCGGACCGCGATGCTGTTCTCGCGGACCAACACCCTGCTGTCGATCCCCATGCTCTACGCCATGGTGTCGGCGCAGAATCTTTACTGAATCCTTCCGCGTGGGAAACGGGGCCCGGCCGGGCCCCGTTTTCATGCCTCCGGACGTCTTTTACTCCACCGCGATGAGGGCGGCGGCGACGCGGCGGTCCTCGCCGAGCAACACGTTGAAGGTGCGGCAGGCGGCGCCGGTGTCCATCCACTCGAGGGCGATGCCGGCGGCGCGCAGGGTCCGGGCCAACTCCGCGGGCGCCGGCAGGAAGCGGGCGCCGCACCCGACCAGCAGGATTTCGGTGGACACGTCCCCGCCCGTCACCGCATCGAGCGACGCCAGGGTGATCGCCGCCGGCTCGCGGACGGGCCAGGCCAGGGTACGTTGGGGAAACACCAGCACCGAGCCCGAGAAAACCTGGCCGGCAACGCGGAATTGTCCCTCGCCATAGCCCTCGATGAGCTGGCGCCCGGAAGCGACCAGGGGCGTGATGTCCAAGCCGGGCATGGGTCTAGTACTCCCTTGCACGATTTCGCGTCATACGACGGTCTTGCGAGGTTTCCGGCTAGGAGCGCGGCGCGCCGTGATGCTGGAGCATCACAAGCGGCGCGCGACGACGCCGGGGGCCGCGGGGGCGTCCCCCGCATACCATAGCCGGGGGGAC
>JADFHR010000298.1 GCA_022567015.1 Pseudomonadota bacterium | reverse complement strand
ATGCGGGGCATCGCGAAGCGTGCGCGACGCCGTCCGAAAGCCTTGGTAAGCCGCCGTTGCGGTCGCGTAGGCGGCCCGTCGGAGGGCGTCGAAAAGTTTTGACGACCCGTCCTCCGCAGCAGCGGCGCTGCCGCTGCGGAGGGTGGATGCGCCGCATCGCCTGCAACTTTCCTCCTACCCGACGAGCCGCCTACGCGATCTCTATGAGTCATGATCAGCGTCCCTTGGCATTAGGGTGGCGCACCACGGGCAAGGCGTGGCGGGGGGCCGGCGACAGGCCTTCCCCGGGCGGGGAGGATTCCGGCGTCTTGCGGCGAACACGGTGCTTGCGCCATCATGTTCCGGGACATGGCTTGGAGAAAAAAGAGGGCCGGACGGGATCGCGCCGGAACGCCGCCCCGGGTTCCGGACGATTGCCGCGTGTACGCCGTCGGCGACATCCACGGCCGTGTCGATCTGCTGGCGGCCCTGCACGACCGCATCCGCGACGATGCGGCGACGGCGACGGCCGGGCGCAAGGTGCTGGTTTACCTGGGCGATTACGTGGACCGCGGCCCCTGGTCCTTCGACGTCGTCGACATGTTGGTCGAGGCGCCGTTGGAGGGGTTCGAGATCGTGCACCTGAAAGGCAACCACGAGGATTTCCTGCTGCGTTTCCTGGAGGAGGACCCGGGGAAAACCCCGGAGGAGAACCTGGACGAGGCCGACCTGTGGTTCATCAACGGCGGCGATGCCACCCTGCACAGCTATAAGGTTCCTCTCCTCACCCTGCCTTTCGGGCTGGCCGGGCTGGAGACGGCGCGCCGCGCCTTCGCCGCCGCCCTGCCGCCAAGCCACATGACGTTCTTCCGGGGCTTAGAGATGTTCCACGTGGAAGGGGATTACCTGTTCGTGCATGCCGGAATCAGGCCCGGCGTGCCGCTCGACGAGCAGGACGAAGAGGACCTCCTGTGGATCCGCGAGGGGTTCCTGGACTCGGACGCGGACTTCGGCCACATGGTCGTGCACGGCCATACGCCCGAGGTGGAAACCGACGTCCGCCCCAACCGCATCGGCATCGACACCGGCGCCGTCTTTACCGACCGCCTGACCTGCCTGGTGGCCGAGGGCGACAGCACGCGCTTCCTGCACACCTGAACGCGTCCGGGGAAGGGCCGGGGCCGCGCCGCCGGGGGGCGATACCCCTTTATCGGCCCCGTCATGGGGTGCTAGGTTCGGCGCACATTTCCTGGCGGGCAGGAGGGACGGTCTTTCGATGAAACGGGTGCTGATCACGGGCGGTGCGGGGTTTCTGGGCTCGCACCTGTGCGAACGGCTGCTCGCCGAGGGCCATGACGTGCTGTGCGTGGACAACTTCTTCACCGGCACCAAGGACAACATCGCGCACCTTCTGGGCGATCCGCACTTCGAACTCATGCGCCACGACATCACCTTCCCGCTGTATGTGGAGGTGGACGAAATCTACAACCTGGCCTGTCCGGCCTCGCCCATCCACTATCAGTTCGATCCCGTGCAGACGACCAAGACCAGCGTCCACGGCGCCATCAACATGCTGGGGCTGGCCAAGCGGACCAAGTCCAAGATCCTCCAGGCCTCCACCAGCGAGGTTTACGGCGACCCGGAAGTCCACCCGCAGCCGGAGGACTACCGGGGCAGCGTCAACACCATGGGTCCGCGCGCCTGCTATGACGAGGGCAAGCGCTGCGCCGAGACCCTGTTTTCCGATTACCAACGCCAACACGGCCTCAACATCCGCATCGCGCGCATCTTCAATACCTATGGCCCGCGCATGCATCCGGACGACGGCCGGGTGGTCTCCAACTTCATCGTCCAGGCCCTGAAGGGAGAGCCGATCACGATCTACGGCGACGGCGCCCAGACGCGCTCGTTCTGTTACGTGGACGACCTGGTCGAGGGGTTGATCCGCCTGATGAACGCCCCGGACACCGTGAACACCCCGGTCAACCTGGGCAACCCCAACGAGTGCACCATCCGGGAACTGGCGGAGAAGATCATCGAAATGACCGGCTCCGACGCGCCCATGGAGGCCAGGCCGCTGCCCGCCGACGACCCCACCCAGCGCTGCCCGGACATCGGCCTGGCCCGCCGGACCCTGGACTGGGAACCGGCGGTTAAGCTGGAAGACGGCCTGCAACGGACGATCACCTATTTCCAGGGAATCCTGTGAGGCGGGGCGCGGCCCCGGGCACACCAACGAAGGGGTCCAGGGGTTAAAACCCCTGGCGGGGGTTAATACCAAGGGTCGCTGATCATGACTCATAGAGATCGCGTAGGCGGCTCGTCGGGCAGGAGGAAAGTTGCAGGCGATGCGGCGCATCGTCAAAACTTTTCGACGCCCTCCGACGGGCCGCATACGC
>JADFHR010000297.1 GCA_022567015.1 Pseudomonadota bacterium | reverse complement strand
GAAAGCCTTCCCGACGCCCCGGGGGGCCACCGGGGGGTGTCCCCCCGACAATGTATGCGGGGGGCGCCCCCGCGACCCCCGGGGGGCCACCGGGGGGTGTCCCCCCGACAATGTATGCGGGGGACGCCCCCGCGACCCCCGGCGGCGTCATCTTCGGAACGTCACCCTCAGAACGTCACCGCCTGGCCGGGCGCCACGTCGAGGACCTTGACCGACGACGACCCCAGCGCCGCCTTGAACTGGGCCGGCGTGCCCTTCAGCGGCGGGAAGGTGCCGTAATGAATGGGGATCACGGCCTTGCTCTTCAAAAGGAACTTGGCCGCATACGCCGCGTGCGCCGGGTCCATGGTGAAATGCCCGCCGATGGGCAACAGCGTCAGGTCCGGTTTGTAGTATTCGCCGATGAACGCCATGTCGCCGAACACGCCCGTGTCGCCGGCGTGATAGACCGTAAACCCGTTCTCGAGCTCGATGATGTAGCCGCCGGGCTCGCCGCCCGGATGGATGGTTTCCTGGCCTTTTTCCGGGCCCTTGACCCGCACCTCCGAGCTGTGCTCGGCGGACACCATGGTGATGGTGATGCCCTCGCCCAGGGGCTTGATCGAGCCCGACTTGTTGAAGCGGATCATCTGCTTGTAGCCGAGCCAGCCGAGGGACGCGAAGGTGCGGCCCAGGTCGGCGTTGAGCGCCACCTTGGCGCCGGTCAACTTGGCCAGCGCGACGGTATCGCCGACGTGGTCGCCGTGGCCGTGGGTCAGGAGAATCAGGTCGACCTTGCCCAGCGCCGCCAGGTCCTTGTACTTGGCCGGCGTCTTGGGATTCTTTTTGAGGAAGGGGTCGATGACGATCACCTTGCCGGTGACCGTGGTGATGCGGGTCGCCGACTGTCCCAGCCACAACACCTCCACCGGTTGGGCCCCGGCGAATCCGGGGAAGAGCGGGAAGAGAATGCCGGCGCTGAACACCGCCGGTGCCAGTCCCTTGATCAATCCCTTGGTCAGTCGGTCCATGATATCCTCCCTTGTAAAATTCAAAACGTGTCCAAGGTAGGCGAACGTAGCACAACCCGGCACCGGCCGTCGGCCAACGATCGTTACGGTGCGACCCGGTACTCCCATGCACGGCTTCACCCGCCGGTGCGAGCGAATTTATTGGCAAAATGCCATCCGTGATTTAACCTCCACCGACGACACGGGAGAATCCTTAAGGGGTTGACGCCGTCGGAGTCCCTTCGAGGGCGCGTTTTCGTGTGGGAACGTTGCGTGCGGGCCGCGCGGCATGGCTCGCGTGATTGCCGCGAAATGCGCTCTCCACGGCCCACGGTCAGGCAGGAGGCAATCCGATATGCAGCGCTGGATTCGTTTCGAACATTCGGGCCGACCCGGTTTCGGCACCCTCGAAGACGACACCGTCACGGTCTACGAGGGCGACATGTTTTCGTCGCCGACGCCCACGTCGCGGACCCTCACGCTTGAGTCGGTCAAGGTGCTGACGCCCACCGAGCCGACCAAGATGGTGGCGCTGTGGAACAACTTTTATGCGCTGGCCAAGAAGCTGGACATGCCGACGCCCGAGGATCCCCTGTATCTGATCAAGACCAGCAATTCCTTCCTCGCCACCGGGGAGACCATCCGCAGGCCCGGCTCCTACGGCGGCAAGGTGACCTATGAGGGCGAGATCGGCATCGTCATCGGCAAGACCTGCCGGGAGGTCTCCGAGGCCGAGGCCGAGGCCCACATCTTCGGCTACACCTGCGTCAACGACGTCACCGCCGCCGAATTGATCCACAAGGACTCCACCTTCCCACAGTGGGTGCGCTCCAAGAGCTTCGACACCTTCGGCGCGTTCGGACCCGTCGTGGCGACCGGCATCGACCCCACCGGGTTGACCGTCAAGACGGTGCTCAACGGCGACCTGCGTCAGGATTATCCGCTCAGCGACATGATCTTTCCCCCGGCGCGGCTGGTCGGCCTGATTTCCCACGACATGACGTTGTATGCCGGGGATGTCATCGCCTGCGGCACCTCGCTCGGCATCGGATCGATGAAGGAGCCGCGCAACACCGTCGACATCGTCATCGACGGCATCGGGACCTTGAGCAACGTCTTCGAGCAATAGGGGCGGGCGTCCGTGGTTGCACCCGGCGCCCCATTGGGACATTCTGGCCGCCGGTCCGGCGGTCCCGCCGGATGGGACGCCCGCCGCCGGCGATTGCGGCGATCCGACGCGTTCGACTGACCGATACGGACGATCCCCGGCACGTAATACCAAGGGGCGCTGATCATGACCCGACGAGCCGGCTTACCAAGGTTTTCGGCCCTAAGCGTGCGCCGTGGCGATGCGGGGCATCGCGAAGCGTGCGCGACGCCGTCCGAAAGCCTTGGTAAGCC